>CAMVBT010000125.1 GCA_947165805.1 uncultured Clostridia bacterium | reverse complement strand
AAGAACAATGCAAACAGAACGGCTGTCCCTTCGGGAAATGAATAATGATGATTTCGACGCACTTTATTGTGTGCTTGCCGACAAAGATATCATGCGGCATTATTCATATATATTCGATGAAACACGGGTGCGTAAATGGATAGAAACAAATACCGAGCGTTATCGTGTGTTCGGATTCGGACTGTGGGCGGTATGTCTGAAAGATACCGGTGAAATGATAGGCGACTGCGGGATTACAATGCAGAACATCAACAGTTTTATACGACCCGAGATCGGCTATCACATAAGAGCCGACAAACAACGTCTCGGTTATGCCAGAGAAGCGGCTTCCGCCGTAAGAGACTGGGCGTTTACACATACGACATTCAGGGTCGTTTACTCATATATGAGAACCGGAAATATTCCATCCGCGAAAACAGCAGAATCTATCGGCATGAGCCTTGCCGATAAATATACTGACGATGACGGTGCTGAAATATCTGTATATGCAATAGAGAAAACGGAAAAAGAGCAGATACGATGATCTTTGGGAATGGAAACAGGAAAGAGGCAATAGAATGAACGCGGATATTTACCTTTTCGGAATGGTGCTCGGAACGCACTCGTTCCTGCTGAAGGACGGGTTTCTTCGTCCCGATGAGTATTCCGAGATAAGCGAACACTATTTTCTTCCCGGCGGCGAGACCGGAACAGCTGCGACTTTTCTCGCGTCTCTCGGAGCGTCGGTCATAATGGACGGAAATCACATCGGAACAGAAGTTGCGCCGATGCTCAAATCGTTTTACAGCGGCAAGAGCGTTGATATGTCACCAATGACATTCACAGAGAACGACGCGGGTGTAATGGACTATGTCGTTATCTCCGGCAATACCCGCACGCCAATGGGCTTCTTTCAGCAGCTTTTCTCGTCGGGAAAACGCTGGTGGAATGTTCCGAAAAAAGAACATATTGCAAGCTGTAAGGTCGCTGCGATAGACCCGTTTTTTGGCGAGGAGTCGCTGACCGCGGCGAAGTATTGCATCGAGCTTGGCATACCGTATGTTACGATAGACTGCCGGCACGACTCTTTCATGCACAAAAACGCTGCCGTGAATGTGGTATCTCACGAATGTACGTCGCAGCAATATCCCGGAATGCCGAACGAGGAAGTGTTCGCGCTGATGCAGTCGGAGACCGACGGACTGACGATAATTACGCAGGGCGGGGAAGATATGCTCTATGGCAGAAAAGGCAGCGAAATGCACCGAATGAAGCCGTTCAGAGTCGATGTGAAAAGCACGCTCGGCGCGGGAGATACATTCAAGGCAGGCTGTGTTTACGGGCTGCTGCACGATATGAGCGACGACGAGTTTGTGAGATTTGCGAGCGCCTGTTCGGGTGTCGCAATATCGCAGTTCCCGCTGCCGCTGCACCCGCCGGCGCTTGATGAGGTCGAGCGGCTGATAAACGGGATATAAATAATACGAGGAGTGATGACCATGCTTTGCAGCATAAGAAAATGGAGACCGACGAACGCTGCCGATCTGGCTTCGGCATTATCGAATAAAAAAGTGCAGGACAATTTAAGAGACGGATTGCCGTACCCATACACAGAAAAAGACGGTCTGGAATATATCGACGCGATGCTGTCGGCAGACCCGAATGATACCTTTGCGTTTGCGATCACAGTCGATGATAAGGTTGTCGGGAGCATCGGTGTATTTCGTCAGGGCAATATTCACAGGCTGACTGCCGAAATGGGGTATTATCTTTCTGAAGAATACTGGGGCAATGGTATTATGACAGAGGCAGTGAAACAGACCTGTGAATATGTTTTCAAAAACAGCGATATTATTCGTATCTATGCCGAGCCGTTCGCATACAATACGGCTTCCTGCCGTGTGCTCGAAAAAGCGGGTTTTAGGTTTGAGGGGCTTTTAATGCAAAACGCGATCAAAAATAATAAGATAGTCGATATGAAAATGTACGCATTGATAAAGACGCAATAAAAAATATGCCGTCTCTACTATAACACGGCACAAGATATGAATTCTAACGGAGCGATAAAATGGCAGTCAACGAAGAAACCATAAATGCCGCGAGAAACGGGTTTGAAGCCGTCTTTGCGGAAATAGAATTTTATAACAGGCAGACACAGGACGAGCAGCATCTGAACGCAATACTCGATTTTATTCCGATAAGCGCGGGTATGCGAATACTTGATCTCGGGACAGGAAGTGGGTATCTTGCTTTTGCGCTTGCGAAGAAATATCCCGATGTGTCCGTTATCGGTCTGGACATAGTTGATAAGGCTCTTGACGAGAACCGGAAAAGAGCTGAATATGAGGGTGTGAAAAATATCGGCTTTGTCAGCTATAACGGTGCTGACTTTCCGTTTGATGACTGCTGTTTCGATATTGTTGTATCGCGGTATGCCCTGCATCATTTTCCGGATATTGAGAAAAGCATATCGGAGGTCTGCCGTGTGCTGAAAAGCTCCGGCAGTTTCTTTTTATCCGACCCCGCACCGAACGAAAACGATACAGTCGGATTTATCGACGAATATATGCAGGTAAAAAAAGACGGGCATGTCGGATTTTACTCGCTCGATGACTGGAAGCGCCTGTGCGGAAACAACGGATTTCGCTGTATAAGATCGTTTGACAGCACTATCCGCTTTCCGAGAAAATATGAAGAGATATATCGGGAGATCATCGCAAGAACCGATAAAAAGATCGTTGGCGGCTATGATATTCAGATCGTCGGTGGCGAGATATATATTACCGAACAGGTGAACAACATTCTGTTCGGAAAACAAGAATAATTGCAGGTGGATTTAATGAACATGGTACTGGGACCTCGAATGGGGAGCGTTCATTGCGCTCGGCGTATTTTCGCTGCTGCTCGGGATAAATATAAAGCGCGGCACAAAAAGGGGGTTAAATTATCAGAAAAGATCTTGCAATAATAAAAAAACGGGAAGATCAATAATTTCCGCGATAGAATGATCCGAAAATGTGAGGATACTCTGCGCGGCTGTCAATTTTGCCTTGATGATAAAACGTCAAATACTCGCGTGAAAGCGGGAAAACGATATTCAAAAATAAACCGACAGGAGGAACACTATTATGGAAAATTTCAACTTCTACAGTCCTACGGAATTCGTATTCGGAAAGGGACGCGCAGCCGAAGCGGGTAATTTCGTGAAGAAGTACGGCGGCACAAAGGTGCTGATACACTACGGCGGTGGCTCGGCGGTAAAGTCGGGACTGATCAATACCGTGAAAAAGTCGCTCGATGATGCCGGAATTCCGTACTGCGAGCTTGGCGGTGTAAAGCCCAATCCCCGCGACACTCTCGTTTACAAGGGTATCGAGCTTTGCAAAAAGGAAGGCGTTGACTTAATTTTAGCAGTCGGCGGAGGTTCGGTAATAGACTCGTCAAAAGCAATAGCGATAGGCGTTCCCTATGACGGGGATTTCTGGGATATGTATTCGGGAAAGCCTGTTGAAAAGGCTCTTCCCGTGGCAACTGTACTTACCATAGCTGCGGCGGGCAGCGAGGGCTCTTCAAGCTCGGTGATAACCAAAGAGAACGGCATGTTAAAGCGCGGAACAAATTCGGATCTGACACGTCCGAAATTCTCGGTAATGGACCCCGCGCTGACACAGACGCTCCCCGCGTATCAGACGGCCTGCGGAGCTACCGACATAATGGCACACGTTTTTGAGCGTTATTTCACCAACACTACGGAAGTCGAGATAACAGACCGCCTTTGTGAAGCCGTGCTGCTCACAATGGTCAGGGAAACTCCGCGCGTTATCGCAGACCCCGACAACTACGACGCTCGCGCAAACATTATGTGGGCGGGAATGGTAGCTCACAACAACCTCTGCGGCGTGGGTCGCGAGCAGGACTGGAACAGCCACGGCTCGAGCATGAGCTTTCCGGGCTGTACGATGTCGCTCACGGAGCGGGTCTCGCGGTGATAATGCCCGCGTGGATGGAGTATGTGCATGGTCATAATGTTATGCGCTTTTGTCAGATGGCGACCCGCGTATTCGGCTGTCAGATGAATTTTGAAGATCCCGAAGCCACCGCTCTTGAGGGAATACACAGATTCCGCGAGTTCCTGCATAGCATAGGTATGCCTATAAACTTCACGGAGCTCGGCGCGAAGGAGGAGGATATCCCGACGCTTGTCGAGAAGTTCGGCATAGGTGACGGTACGACAGGCGGCTTTATGAAGCTGAACAGGAACGATATTACAGCGATATACAAGCTCGCGGCGCATGCTTCGCTGTGAAAATGGAGATAAAACAATGGCTGAAAAAATAAAATGGGGCGTTATGGGTACAGCCGGTATCGCGGCGGGCTGCACCATACCCGGAATGAAAGAAGCGGAAGGCTGCGAGCTGTACGCGATAGCGGGCAGGAGCCTGCAAAAAGCAGAAATGTTCAAAGAACGCTTCGGATTTGAAAAAGCGTATGAGGGATATGACGCGCTGCTTGCCGATCCGAATGTGGAAGCGGTATATATCCCGCTCCCGAACGACATTCACTGCGAATGGGTAATAAAGGCTCTTAACGCGCACAAGCACGTTCTCTGCGAAAAGCCGATGGCGATGAATGAGGCGGAGATGCGACGTATGTTCGCCGCCGCGAAGGAAAACGGCGTCATACTTATGGAGGCGTTCGCCTACCTGCACAGTCCTTATATGGAGAAGCTGAAAAGCATCGTTGCAAGCGGAGAGATCGGTGCGGTCGATTACATCGACACGGCGTTCATAACACAGGGCTATTCCGACGATTTCAGGCTGCACAAGGAATTCGGCGGCGGTGCTATATATGATGTCGGCTGCTACTGCACGTCGATGATTTTGTCACTCAAAAACGCGCCGATAAAATACATCAAAGCCGATGCGGAGCTCGACAGCACCGGCGTGGATCATCTGGCGGGTATCCTGATCGGATTCGAGGACGGGTCGAGAGCGTCATTCAACACCGGAATGATACTCGGCACGGACACGAGCGACAGATACGACAGGCTGTTCATTCACGGCTCAAAGGGATATATCCGTTCCGACGCGGAATACAACTCGAGCGGCGAGCTTACGTTCTCAGTGACTGTCAAAAACGGCAGCGAACGTATAACTCATACCGAGACTGTCACCTCGGTCTCGAATTACCGGCTCGAAGCGGAGAATATGTACAGGAGCATTCTCGGCAAGGAAACGCCGCTTGTCACGGAGGAGTTTTCGATAAGGAATATGCGGCTTCTTGACAGTATCCTCGGTACTGTGGGATATAACACATAACAGAACAAACGATCAATACCCGCAGTTTAAGCCAATTGAAACACCCTCGGTTGACTTTTCCTGTTTTATAAAGTATTATTATTCATATATCTACCCTATGAGGTGCAAAAATGTATGATGTAATAGTTATCGGTGCCGGACCGACGGGAGCTGCTGCCGCAAAAGCCCTTGCCGACAGCGGTTTGAAAATCCTGATCGTAGAACGAATGAAGCTTCCGCGTTATAAATCGTGTTCGGGAGTCCTGATAAAGAAGTCTATGGATTTAGTAAATCAGTATTTCGGAAAAGATGTTCCTGCTTCCGCGATGTGTACCCCGACCGACAATCACGGTATGATCCTGACCGATGACAAGGGGAAAGAGTATGTTTTTGAGCAGGAAGGCTTGAATGTATGGCGCAGCTCGTTCGACAATTGGCTGACCCAAAACGCGGCAGAAGCTGGCGCGGAGCTGCGTGACTGCACTTCCGCGATCACCTGCGAGCAGTCAGCCGATCATATCACGCTCAGGCTGCACTCCGATAAAACATATACCGAACAGGCGAGATATGTTATAGATTGCGAGGGTGTGACATCGGTAATTAAGCGGAAAGCGCTGGGTACATCACCCGAATTTATCACAACATTTCAGACCTTCAACGAGGGCAACGTCAAATTAGACCCGCACTATTTCTATGCTTATCTGCAACCCGAATTGTCCGAGTATGACGCATGGTTCAACGTCAAGGACGAGATGCTCGTATTGGGCGTTGCGGTCAGAGATACAAGCAAGATGCCGCATTACTACGACAATTTCATTCGTTATATGACGGAAGAGCACGGACTTGCAATAACCAAAACGATGAAGAAGGAATGCTGGCTGATGCCGCGCATACGTTCTGGCTGCAATATTGACTACGGTATTGGAAGGCTTTTCTTTGCCGGAGAAGCCGCGGGATTTCTGAATCCTATGGGCGAGGGCATTTCGGCAGGTATGGAAAGCGGTCATGCCGTTGCGTTATCCGTAATAGAGCATTTCGAGGCTCCCGCAAGCGTATTGAACGATTACAAGAAGCGGACGGAAATGCTGAGAGTCTATATGCGGCGGCAGTGGCACTTTGCCGCGGGTATGTCGGAGACTTTCGGAGAAATGAGGGCGTCACTATGAACGCAGTTTATGACAGAAGAAGCATAAGAAAGTTTCTGAACAAACCTGTCGAAATTCCACGATAAGACTCTCCATTGTCAGCACACGTTCGCGGTTGCGCAGAAGCTCCATTATCGTAAATCCCTTTAATACGAGCTTGACCGAATTTGATTTACAGGAATAATTTATTATACGTTCGTCACAGATTTTTTCACCCAAATTCCACATTCGCTTAAGGTATATTTAAGGTTGGCGGGTTATAATACAGTCAAAGAAAAGGCAAAGCGCCGGTATGATCCGGACAGCAAAAGGAGGACACTATGAAAAAGACAACTTTGACTGCTATAATTCTTTCAACTGTTATATGCATGGCATTAACAGGCTGCTCGGCTAATAACGCAGCAGCGGAAAACAGCGTAAGCTACACGGACAAAATGACCGCGGCGGTACAGAACGAGAGCTCGGAAGAAGCCGACAGCTCCGTAACGGAGGATATGATGCGCGGCTTCGGCGGACGCGGGGGCTTCGGCGGCTTCAATAATGCGGGAGGCTTCGGCGGGCAGGACACGGGTTCAGGCAAAGCGATAAGCTCCGACACAACGATAGATGTGACAATGGGGAGCTCCGCGCTCGACACATCGGATATGTTCTCGAACCGCGACCTGAAACAGACCGCTGACACAAGCGAAGCTCAGACGATAACCGTAGCTGACGGAAAAACTATAAACATCAACGAAGAGGGCGTGTATATCATCAAGGGCAGCGCAAAGAACTGCACGATCAAGGTAGACGCCGACAAGTCCGCAAAGGTGCAGCTCGTGCTCGAGGCCGGGCCCCCCCGAAACACAACTTTCCGGGCGCTCTC
>CAMVBT010000124.1 GCA_947165805.1 uncultured Clostridia bacterium | reverse complement strand
CGGGTGAATTATTGCACCCGCTTAGTGAGATCGCGGCAAGAGCCGCCGCAAGCATTATCCTTAAATATTTTTTCATAATATCTGCTCCTTTGAGTTGTTTCCCCGGGTCAACTGCATTGTAACACACCGGGGACAAAAAGTAAACCGCTTTTGCAGAAGCGGTCAGAAATCGTGCAGAAGCGGTCATTTTATTATGAGTATTTCTATTCTGAATATGTTGTTTTCGGTGGAAATTCGCACAGTGCCGCCGTATTTCGCGGCGACCTCCGACACTCTCGCAAGCCCGTATCCGTGCGCGGAGCTGTCGGCTTTCGCGGTGATTATCCTGCCGTTTTCCCGGCGTATCTCGCCCGAAAATTTATTCTCGCAAGCGATATACACCATTTCGTGCTGGTGTGATATGGTAAGCTTCACGGCGCTGTCGGGCGGAGCGGCTTCAAAGGCATTGTCAAGGATATTCCCAAATATCGTGCAGAGATCGTAGTCCGAAACACCCTCCGGGACCGGTGCGGTTATCTCCGTTTCAAGCTTAAGCCCAGCATTGTCGGCTTGTCCCGCTTTCTTATAGAGCAGAGCGTCGAGGACATCGGAGCCGGTCTTGACAGGCTGGGCGGCAAGGTCGGTCTTTTCGGAGACCTCGCTGATGTACTTCTTCGCGGCTTCGATGTTTCCGCTTTCAATAAGGCGACTCACCGCGAGCAGATGATTGTTTATATCGTGCTTTATCTTGCGGGACTCGGTATAGCGTCGGTTTATTTCGTCGTAGTAGTCGTGCTCGGCGGCTTCACGGGCGGTGCGGATATATCGCGATACCGACAGCGGCGCGGCTACACAGACCACTGCCGCCAAAACTGTGGCAAACACCGCGAATACCGGCAGACGTGACACTGCGGCTCCGAAGATATCAAGATTGAGGTATCGAATGAAAAAACGCTCAAAAGTGAAGAGAGAAAATATGTTGATCTCCTGCAAGACCGTCCCGAAGGCTCCGGAAATGTGCGCCGCCGCTTCAAAAACAGTGAACACGCCTGTCAAAGCTGCTGTCAATCCCCGGTGCTTCCGACGGCTCACAACGAACAGCAGAACGAGCGAGAAAAGCAGTACTCCGGCGAGCTTCGCAAGCAGACAGAGCGTGAGCATCATTCCCGTGCTTACCGCGAACGGACAGCTCCGGAACGGCTCGTAGGACTGCACGGCCGCGTCAAGCTTTATCTCCCCGATAAGCGTTTGCGTCATTACAAAGTCGGTGAAATACATAGCCGCCGAGGTGAGCACGGCGATAATTACCGGCAGTATCAGCAGCTTTCTCTCCGGAGACAGCGTTGACCTTATGCTCCGCGAAAATACCGTAAAGAAAGGCATCACCGCAAACACCGTCAGAAGTGCGAAAATGTCGGTCATGTGGCAGTTCACGAGCGCTCCCGGAGCGTTGTCGGCAGTCACGGCGAGCCTGATGTTTTCAAGTCCGTAAAAGTCCTTCTGCGTCCTGACGATGTTGTTTTTAATCCATTCTCTGCTGCCGAATATCGCGATATCGGAGAGCGTTTCCGCGTTCCCGGCAATACCGCTCACATAATCACCGTAGCTTTCGGCGTACCCGAGCTTTTCAAGCGCGGCCTCACATATCTGTTTTTCCGTTTTCGCGCGCTCGGACATTTCCTTATAGTCGTAAATACCGTATCTCCGCGAAAATTCGGCGGTCATCGCCTGCGCTTCCTCGCGTCCGGCAGTCCGGTTTCGCGCCATTGTCTCGGCGGCGCTTATTACTTCCGTAAAAAATTCTATCCTGTTTTCAAGCGCAGTCCTGCCGCTGTCCGGAGAAGCAAGCAGCTC
Organism: uncultured Clostridia bacterium; assembly: GCA_947165805.1. GTDB lineage: Bacteria > Bacillota > Clostridia > Oscillospirales > Ruminococcaceae > Ruminiclostridium_E. The sequence continues at coordinate 5,527 of CAMVBT010000124.1, read as the reverse complement.
CGATACCCGGCGTATCTCTGCGCGGTTTTCGCTGTACTGTCTGCCGTAAATATCGGACGTCTGCAAATATTCTCCGGTGCAGAACGCGTACCGGAAAAGCACAGCGTTCAGCACTATGACGGCGGCTGCCGCGAATAATGCGGGCAGGAGCTTTGATATCCCGTGCTTCATCTGCCGCCCACCCTTTTCATCACCGCGTACATGACGGGTTTTCTGCTGCGGCGGCTGAGCGGCAGGACTGTTCCTTCCTCAAGCTCCACAGTGTCGGAATTTATGCGCTTTATTCGGGGTATGCTGACATAGACGGACTTGTGAACTTCCACGAAATCGTCCTCCGAAAGCAGCTCGGCAAAGTGCGTTACCGAGCGCGTGTCGGTGACCGTGCCGCCGAATGTATGAACGAGCGTCGCGCGTTTATCGGACTCAACATAAAGCATATCGTCAATGTTTATAAGCTGTATCCCGTCCTTTGTTTCCACAGCGAGGGTACGCTTTTCGTACAGTTGGGAATACAGCTTTTGCAGCACCCGCGGGAGCTTTTCGTCCATGTTTTTCTTGACCACGAATGCGAAAGCGTCCACGTCATAGCCGTCGATAGCGCGGTTCTCATAGCTCGTCACGAATATCACGGGAACGGCGCAGCCGATGCTCCGCAGCTCCGCGATAATGCTTATCCCGTCCTCGGTAACAAGGTTGATGTCCATGAATATCACGTCATAGACCGCACCGTCCTTCACGCTTTGCAGAAGCGCGGAGCCTTTGTCAAAATACGAAAGCTCCGCCGGCATCTCCTTTTCCGAAAAGAAATGTACAACGGTATCCCCTGTTCTTTCGGCTGTCTGTCTCTCATCATCGCATATTGCGGCTCGCATTGCTTCATCTCCCGTGTCGAGCATCGTTGTTCTGTTGAAAAGATGCTTCTTAAAAATACTGTGCAGTCATAATACTGTCGGCTGTCCTTGACAGATCAGAGTTTATTTGGTTCATTCAGCACCCACGGAAAATGATGAATAAATACTTCCATCTGAATTATCGGTTCGGGAAAGCCCTGCTCTTTTAAGCTGACAGCATTTGTAAAACCGACAGAAAAGTCATCTGTTACGGAATAAATGTTTTTTTCATTTATAAATGAACTGCCGCTGTCGGCATCACGCGACCAGCAATCCGTATCGGAGATCATCCGGCCGCAGATATGATACCAGCCTTCATAGCAGACCGATCTTCCGTTATCCTCGGAAGCCGGAGCAGCCATTTCGGCGGGCTTTAAAATATCGATACCAAGTTTTAAAAATAGATCGGAAATGCCGCGGCTCAATAATTCTGCACCGGAAACAAAATTCCGGCAGTTCTCACAGGAACAGTCATCTGTAAGTATTCCCGCCGTTCTGTAAAAAGCGGATGTTTCTTCAACATCAGCATCAATGAGTATATCGTCAAATTGAAAAATCATGATCTCACCTGCGTCCTTTTTATTTTTCTGATAATTTTCATTATATCATAACTCCGGCTATTTTGCAAGAAAAGTCCCGAAATCGGAACTCCAAACACAAAATATTTCTTATCCGGAATTTTCCTATTGACAAATCATTCCTTACGGGATATAATAGAGTTGAATGAACAGGAACCGAAAAGTCCTGACAAGTACCGCGAGCTGCTTATCGGGTCGGGCAGGTACAAGGGCGGGTGCCGGATCAAGGAGTTGAGCCTATGGAGCGGGTCTATGCTGCGATAGATATGAAGTCGTTCTACGCGAGTGTGGAGTGCGTCGCGCGCGGACTTGACCCGCTGACGGCAAAGCTGCTCGTCGCCGATCCGACGCGCTCCGACCAGACGATATGCCTCGCGGTCTCCCCTGCCCTGAAAGCTATCGGAGTTCCCGGCAGACCGCGGCTTTTTGAAGCAAAGCAGAAGATATTTGATTACGAAATGCGCACTCACCATATCGTTGACTACATCATAGCGACACCGCGAATGGCGGAGTACGAGCGCGTTTCGGCGCAGATATACTCGATACTGCTGCACTATGCCGCGCCCGAGGATATCCACGTTTACAGCATCGACGAGAGTTTTGTGGACTGCACGAAATACCTGCACCAATATGCGGAGGAAGCCGAGCGCGCAGGCAAGCACCCCGCTCATGTCATGGCAATGACGATGCTGCGGGAAGTGCTGGCTGTGACCGGCATCACGGCGACTGTCGGTATCGGCACGAATATGTATCTCGCAAAGGTCGCTATGGACATCGTAGCCAAGAAAGCCCAGCCCGACAAGGACGGCGTTCGTATCGCGGAGCTCAACGAGGACAGCTACAAATACCTGCTCTGGGATCACAAGCCTCTGACCGACTTCTGGCAGGTCGGGCTCGGAAAGTCCGCGCGTCTCGAAAAGGCGGGAATGTTCACAATGGGCGATGTGGCGCGGTTTTCGATAACGAACGAGGAATGGTTCTACAAGGAGTTCGGCATCGACGGCGAGATAATGATAGATCACGCCTGGGGCATCGAGCCGGTCACGATGCACGACATCAAGACATACCACACCGACGGACATTCGCTGTCGCACAGTCAGGTGCTCCCGCGCCCGTACAAGTACAACGAAGCGCACCTCGTTTTCCGCGAGATGATCGACGTTCTCGCGACCGGGATGTTCGAGAAGAATGTTATTGCAAAAACATTTGTGTGGTGGGTGAGCTACGACTACAAATCGCTCGAAGTCTGCCCAGATTACAACGGCGCGGTGTGCGTGGATTTCTACGGCAGACTGCACCCCAAGCACTCGACAGGCACGGCTGTCACAATGGAGCGAACGAACCTGTCGAAGCTCATCACCGAGGTGTTAATGCCCGACATTGAGAGAAAGACCGACCACAGACTTCTGTTCCGCAAACTCGGTGTCTGCGCGGCAGATGTGGTCGCGGACGAGGGATTTTTTCAGCTCGACTTTTTTACGGATTACGACAAAATGAACAAGGAAAAGCAATTGCAGGCGGCAATGCAGAGCGTTCGCGCGAAATTCGGCAAGAACGCCGTCCTGCACGGAATGAACTATCTGCAAGGCGCAACAACTATGGAGCGGAACACCCAGATCGGCGGGCATAGAGCATAGCCGGACTGTTCTTTTCCGCGCCGGTTTTGCGGAAAGGAGAACGGAAATGCTCGGATATATGGCAGCTCCCGACGATTTCAAGTACGCCGATGTGCTGAAACACGGCAAGCCCTCGCACGCTGTAAACGACAGTTTCGCGGTGAAGCACCCGGCAATGTCGCTCGGTAAGCGGGCAAAGATATTCAGCCCGTTCGATGCTCTCAAAGGCTTTTCCGAAGCCGTCGAAGCAAAGGACGAGCTGTACTGCGAGCGCATCGAGCTTTCCGAGGACGAGTGTGCCGGGCTTGACAATACGATAGCCGATCTGCGGGAGCTTGTCTGTAACGGCAGCTCCGCCCGCGAGAATAATGTTACCGTCAGCGTGACGCATTTCGTACCCTGCACGGACGCGGATAACGACGCTTACGGCCGGCGCGGACAGTATGTCGAAACGAAAGGCGTGCTGAACAGCATCGACACTGTCAGACGCATGATAACCGTCGGCGGGGAGAGGATATTGTTCGGGGATATAATTGAAATAAATACCTGCGTACAGCAGATGATGATAAGTCTGTCAAGTCCGCTGTCCATGAAATGATCATATCATCAGATCCTTTTTATACCGATATCCGGCATAATACTTGATTTACGTCAGCAAATGTGGTATACTTGTTCAGGGACAGTGATACAATGTCAGAAATATTCCGTACAGCGTGGGCGCTGAGGTGAAAAATGAACGATATATGGAACCCGTGGCACGGCTGCCGCAAATTGAGTCCCGGCTGCGCGAACTGCTATGTTTACAGGCGCGACGAGAGCATCGGGAAGGACGCCTCCGTCGTCACAAAGACAGGAGACTATGACCTGCCGATGAAAAAGGACCGGCACGGGCAGTACAAGCTGACCGCCGATGCCGGAGTGATATATACCTGCATGACTTCTGATTTCTTCCTCGAGGAAGCCGACGAATGGCGGCAGGGCTGCTGGGACATGATACGCGAACGCAGCGACCTGCGGTTTCACATAATCACAAAAAGGATCGACCGCTTTGAGCAATGCACGCCTCCCGACTGGGGCGGCGGCTGGGAACACGTCACGATCTGCTCCACCTGTGAAGATCAGGACAGAGCGGACTACAGACTTCCGATATTTCTGAAACTGCCGGTAAAGCACCGCGAGGTGATCTGCGAACCGATGCTCGGCGAGATAGATATGGAGAAGTACCTTGCTTCGGGGCTTATAGAGCACGTCACCTGTGGCGGCGAATCCGGCAGCAGCGCGCGCCCGTGCGACTTCCGCTGGATACAGGACGTCCGCAGGCAGTGTATCCGCCACGCAGTACCGTTTTACTTCAAGCAGACAGGCGCCGTGTTCATCAAGGACGGCAGGACATACCGCATCGAGCGGAAAATGCAGATGCCGCAGGCGAAGAAATCGGGCTACAGCTATACGCCCGGAACGGGCTGCGCCGACAGCATAGTTTACAGGCTACCGGAGCGCGCGGAGCTGTTCGCGGAACTGAAAAAGTCCGGGTTCAGGAGCCGCTTTCACCTTTCCGTAAAGGACAGGGAGTATGTCACCGAAAAAGGGGCTGAAACTATCCGCAGTCACGCCTGCGATCTTGTGGAAAAACGTTTGTCTGCGGAAAATCCCGACAACGACGGAAAGCAGACACCGATGAAAGGTCACCCCGTATTTCTCGCGCAGCACGCGACCGCCTGCTGCTGCCGGAGCTGCCTTGAAAAGTGGCATCATATCCCCGCGGGAAAAGTGCTGAACTCCGAAGAGCAGGAATACATCGTCGGAGTGCTTATGGACTGGATCGCGGAGGAAATGAAGAATGTATGACACCGGAAATACGGAACACAATAAAAAGGACAGAATATGAGCATTTCAGTAAAAGGCATAGATTCCGGGAACGCCTTCGATTTCGGCAGAACATCTTCCGACTACGCGAAATACCGGGACATTTATCCTCCGGAATTCTATGAAAGGATCGCGGAGCGCGGGCTGTGCGTCGGGGGGCAGAGCGTTCTCGACATAGGCACGGGAACGGGAGTCCTGCCGCGCAATATGTACCGGTACGGCGCGAAGTGGACGGGCGAGGACATCTCCGGGAACCAGATCGCAGAGGCGAAAAAGCTGTCACAGGGAACGGATATCGTCTACTTCGCGGCACCGGTCGAAGAGCTCGGTCTCCCCGACAGCTCGTTCGATGTGATAACCGCCTGCCAGTGCATCTGGTATTTCGATCACGAAAGGATAATGCCGGAACTGTATCGTATGCTGAAGCCGGACGGGCGCATACTTATCCTGTATATGGCTTGGCTGCCTTATGAGGACAGGATAGCAGAGGCAAGCGAAAACCTCGTGCTGAAATACAATCACGACTGGACAGGCGCGGGAGAGACTATGCATCCGGTATTCGTCCCCGACTGCTTAC
>CAMVBT010000123.1 GCA_947165805.1 uncultured Clostridia bacterium | reverse complement strand
CTTATCACCGTACTTGATGTCAAGATCGGGGTTATAGAACACGCTTCTGTCGAACACGGCCTCGAAGTATCTGTAGAACAGGCTCTCGGACGTGAACTCGCGTATCTGATAGTAGTTGAACACATCGCCGTGCTTTGTCTGGGTATTAACGAACATTCCCGCGAATACCACATACTGGCTCTTGCCGCCGTCGAGGCACTCGAACGAGATGAGCGGGTGGGTTATGTAAAAATTGAGGCTGCCGTATCTCGCCGGGTAGTAGTTCGTGAGCTTCGCAAGACCCGCGCCGGTCCTGATGTTGTGGCCGTAGATAACGATATTGTCGGGGCGCGATGTTTCCGTGATCGGGACATGGCAGTCCGCGAACGAGCAGCCGACCTTGGTGTAGTCGTAGTTGCCCCAGAAATCATGCTCGAGGTAGAACTTGTTGTCCGAGGCCTGAAGAATGGGCAGGTCTATCGGGGTGTCATCGACCTTGAGCCAGCCGACGAAGTCGGTGTTCAGGTCTCTCATATAGTCGAAATCGTGCTTGATCTCGTACTTTGTGCTGCCGTAGCGGTAACCGGACACATGAGCGAGAGTGGTCGCGTAGGTCTGTGCCGCGGTCTGCGGAGCCGTGGTGGATGCCGGAGCCGCCGGTGTGTGCGCCGTTCCCGAAGAAGTACCGGAGGGGCTCTGCGCGGCGGTCGCCGCCGTCACGGCAACGGGAGTCTCGCTGCCGGATGCCGTCGTTACAGCGGGAAGGTCCTCGTCTTCCGTTGTCGAGGCTGCCGTAGTAGTCGTTGTGGTAGTGGTAGTCGCCTTGGTCGTGGTAGTGGTAGTTTCGGCGGTAGTCGCCTCGGTGGTGGTCTCCTCAGTCTCCGAGGTGACAGCCTCGGTCTCTCCGGGGGTCTCTACGCCGCCGTTCTCGACGACCTTTGCTTCCTGACAGCCCGAAAGCACCATTACTGCCGCAAGCAGCGCAGCTGCTATCATATAGCGTGTTTTTCTCATATCTCTGTGATGACCTTTCTGAAATATCTCTGTCCAGCGGGGGATCAATATGCCTTGCCCCAGTAAACGAGGTGCTTTGCGGGCTTGCCGCAGCATACGCAGACGTCGGAGATGTGCTCCTGCTCAAAGGGTATGCAGCGCGAGCCCACGCCGGTCTTTTCCTTTACCTCGTCCTCGCAGGCCTCCTCGCCGCACCACATCGCCTTTACGAAGCCGTCGCCGTTTTCGGCGAGCGCCTTTGTGATCTCATCGAGGGTCGTGCAGGAATATGTGCGTCTTTCGCGGTTCTCGAGAGCCTTTTGATAAAGCCCGTCGTGTACCGCTTTCAGCTTCTCCGCTGCCGCGGTCTCGAGGTCTTCGAGCTTCACGAAGCTCTTTTCGCCGTTGTGGCGTGTGACCATTACGCACTGGCCGTTCTCTATATCCTTGGGGCCGATCTCGATGCGGAGCGGAACGCCCTTCATCTCGTACTCGGCGAACTTCCAGCCGGGGGAGTTCTCGCTGTCATCGAGCTTTGCGCGCAGACCCGCCTTTTTCAGCCTGTCGAGGAGCTCGCCCGCCTTTTCGAGCACGCCCTCCTTATGCTGCGCCACCGGTATGATGACAGCCTGTATCGGAGCCACAGCCGGCGGCAGAGCAAGTCCGCTGTCGTCGCCGTGCGTCATTATGATCGCGCCGATAAGTCTTGTCGTAACGCCCCAGCTCGTCTGGTGCGGATATGTCAGCTGATTGTCCTTGTTTGCGTACTGGATATCGAACGCCTTTGCGAAGCCGTCGCCGAAGTAGTGGGACGTGCCGGCCTGAAGAGCCTTGCCGTCGTGCATGAGCGCTTCTATGGCGTAGGTCGCCACTGCGCCCGCGAACTTGTCGCTGTCGGTCTTTCTGCCCTTTATTACCGGTATCGCGAGCGATTCCTCACAGAATGTCGCATAGACATTAAGCATACGCTCGGTCTCCTCGATCGCCTCCTCGGCGGTCGCGTGTATGGTATGACCCTCCTGCCACAGGAATTCTCTCGAACGCAGGAACGGTCTTGTCGTCTTTTCCCAGCGCACCACGTTCACCCACTGATTGTACAGCTTGGGCAGGTCGCGGTAGGAATGGACTATATGATTGTAATGCTCACAGAACAGCGTCTCCGATGTCGGACGCACGCAGAGCTTCTCCTCGAGCTTCTCACTGCCGCCCAGAGTTACCCACGCGCACTCGGGCGCGAAGCCCTCGACGTGATCCTTCTCCTTTTCGAGCAGGCTCTCGGGAATGAACATCGGCATACATACGTTCTCATGCCCTGTCTCCTTGAACATACCGTCGAGTATGCGCTGGATATTCTCCCAGATAGCGTAGCCGTAGGGTCTTATCGCCATGCAGCCCTTTACGCTCGTGTACTCGATGAGCTCAGCCTTCTTGACTATGTCGGTGTACCACTGCGCGAAATCCTCGTCCATATTGGTTATCGCGTTTACTGCTTTCTTGTTGTCAGCCATTTTATACCACTCCGTTCCGTAAAAATAGACACTTATGTTATTATATAACATTTCTCCGCGTTTTGCAATAGTATTGGAAAAATTTCTAACATTTGACAAGAAACGCCGTTTGTGATATTATGATTTTAGATATAAAAGCAAAGGAGGCCGCACTTATGGACGGCATCTTCTCCAGAACGGAGCTGCTGCTGGGCGGCGAAGCAATGGAAAGGCTCGCGCGCTCGCGGGTGGCGGTGTTCGGCATAGGCGGGGTCGGAGGCCACGCTGTCGAGGCTCTTGCCCGCAGCGGCGTCGGAGCCCTCGACCTCATCGACCGGGACAGGGTGGCTCCCTCGAACATCAACCGCCAGATTATCGCCCTGCACAGCACCGTCGGAATGTTCAAGACCGACGCGGCGGCCGCGCGTATCGCGGACATAAACCAGAACTGCGAGGTGCGGAAGCACACGGTGTTCTTTTTGCCCGAAACGAAGGCGGAGTTCGATTTCACGCAGTACGACTACGTGGTGGACGCTATAGACACGGTAAGCGGGAAGCTCGCCATAATAGAGTGCGCCAATGAAGCGGGCGTGCCGGTGATCTCGGCCATGGGCGCCGGCAACAAGCTCGATCCCGCGCGCTTCGAGGTCGCGGATATCTATGAGACCTCGGTCTGCCCGCTCGCCCGGGTGATGCGCACGGAATGCAGAAAACGCGGCATCAAGGCGCTGAAAGTCGTTTACTCGAAGGAAAAGCCCCTCGAGCCCAAGGCCTTCGACGAGGAAACGGGCAAGCCGGTACCGGCTTCGGCGGCGTTCGTGCCGTCGGTAATGGGGCTGATGATAGCGGGCGAGGTGATAAAGGATCTCGCGTCCGGGAAAGGAGGGACAGAATGAACGATCTCGACATAATGAAAAGAGCGCAGAGCTACATCGAAAGCATGGCGAACGGCACCGATCCGCTCACCGGAAAGGAGCTCCCCGACACGGACATAGTGAACAATGTCCGCATATCGCGGTGCCTGTTCTATGTCTCCGATGTGCTGAAAAAGGTCATAGCCAACGGCGGGGAGGTGCAGCGCGAGAAGCTGAAGCGCGCCGACAGGGCGGACTTCGCACTTACCGATGAACAGACCTCGGCTCTGAAACCCGCCGATGACGATGTTTCGCTTTCAAGGGTCGTCGGCCTCATCAACGCGCAGATAGACGCCTACACGATGAAGAAGCTGCCGAGAAAGGCGGCCGCGGAATGGCTTCGCGAAAAGCAGCTCGTCAAGGAGGTCATAATAAACGGAAAAGCGCATTACAACCCGACTCCCGAGGGCGAACAGCTCGGCATAACTCTGACGAACTATATGACTCCGGCAGGTCAGATGGTAAAATACTGTGTATTCTCGCCCGAAGCCCAGCAGTTCATCTTCGACAACATCGACGTTATCGCGGACTTTGCCAGCGGCGGCGGCGACGATACGGAAGAATAGAAAAAGCCCCGCGATGCAGCGCACCGCGGGGCTTTGTTGTTTACGATCAGTCGGATACGTAAGGGATAAGAGCTATCTGTCTCGCTCTCTTGATAGCGACTGTGAGCTCTCTCTGATGATATGCGCAGCAGCCGGTCACACGGCGGGGCAGTATCTTGGAACGCTCCGTCATGCACTTCTTGAGCTTTGCTACGTCCTTGTAATCGATGAATTCGGCTCTGTCAGCGCAGAACTGGCAGACCTTTTTTCTCCCGCGCTTTACAGGGCGTGCGGGTCTCTCGCCCATTTCCTTCTTTTCAGCCATCGTTATATTCCTCCTCAATTAAAACGGATAGTCTTCACCGTCACCATTGCCCGAACCGCCGGACGGAGCCTTGAAATCGTCCGCCGTATAACCGCCGTTCGAGGACGCAGGTGCGGAATTGCTGCCGGAGCCGGAGTATGCCGGCGGCGGCTCGGGGTAACCCGGATCGGGGCGGTAGCCTCCGCCTGTTCCCTCGGGCTTCTTGTCACCTGTAAATGTCGCGCGGTCAACGATTATCTCGGTAATGTATCTGGTCGCGCCGTTCTTATCGACATAGCTCCTGTTCTGGAGCTCGCCCTCGACAAGTATCGGTCTGCCCTTTGTCCAGTATCTCGCGATGAACTCCGCCTCCTGACGCCATGCGACGCAGTTGAAGAAGTCGGACTTCTTCTCTTCGCCCTTTGTCTGGAAGCGTCTGTCAACGGCAATGCTGAACGAAAGCACCGAAACGCCGGACTGTGTGGTCTTGAGTTCAAGATCCTGGGTAACTCTGCCAAGCATTATGACCTTATTGAACATTTACAAATTCCCCTTTCTGCTCGTTATTTCCCTTCTGTTTACTTGCGTAAAACGACCATGGAGCGGAGAACGCCGTCGGTTATGTTGATGACACGCGCCAACTCATCTGGAAACTCGGGCTTGCTGTCAAAGTGGTATACCACATAGTAGCCATCGGACTCATAGTTGATCTCATAAGCGAGCTTTCTCTTGCCCCACTCATCGACATCAACAAGCTCGGCGTGCTCCTTGATAAGGTCGGAGAACTTCGCCACGAGAGTCTTGATAGCCTCTTCCCCGTTCTTTAACGAGAATACAACGACTGCCTCGTACTTTTCACCTGTTTTAGCCATATTGACCTCCTTTTAGACTGTTGGCCCGCACTTTTTATGCGAGCAAGGATAAGTGACCCTTATGGGGTCAACTATTGCATTATAGCAGTTTTTTGTCCTCTTGTCAAGACGTGGCGGGAAATTTTTTCATATCTTTTTTTCGCCTGTCCCCTAAAAGGTACAGTTCCTGTCCTGTCTCCGCCGAATGTGAAAACTATGTGAAAATTTGCGTTTTTGCCTTGTAACGGTGTATTATTTATAGTATAATTATATTTTAACAATACTGATCAGGGTGATAAAATGTCATATCAGGACGACAAGCGCGAGCTTTTAAAGCTCAAGCAGGGCTTAATAGAAGAGAGCGAAAATATCCATGAGGAAGAAAAGCCGGTCTACGAGCTGCACGGGAAAAAGCGCGTGGAGAATTTCTTCTATCACTACAAATGGCATCTGATAGCGGGGCTGTTCTTCGCGGCGGTGGCGGTGTTCCTCATCGTGTCGCTGCTGCAGAAGGAGCACGGCGATATGCGCGTGCTGGTGGTCACAAAGGATCATCAGATCGCGTCGGAGATAATGTTCAAGACCGGCGATCTCGAGCAGGCGTTCGAGCTCTACTGCCCCGACTACGACGACAACGGCTATATCCACGTCGATGTCTACAACGTCGATCTCAGCGAAAATCCCGATCCGCAGTATTCGCTCGCTGCGGTAACGAAGGTCACAAGCGAGATAATGTACGGTGAGGCGCAGCTCTTCCTCGTCGATTCACAGGGCGCCGATGCCGTGACGAACGGAAATCTCTCGCAGTTCGTCGATCTCGGTAAGCTTTATCCCGATGTCGATTATATAGACGGAGTGTTCCTGAAGATAAAGGACAGCGGCTTTGCCGTGAACGCGCAGTATCATGAGGCCTGCCCCGACGACCTGTATCTCGCGGTGCGCGACGCTTCGGAGAGCGACGAGAACAGCTCCCGCAGCATTCCCGCGAAGAAGAAGGCTCTGGAAATGATCGACAACATAGTGACCGGCAATTACGCCGGCTGGGTGGACGATCAGGGCAGGATCTACGGCATCAACGGAAAAGAGGTACGCCAATGAAGCATGAAAGCACAGCCCTCACCGCGCTGAAAGGACTCGGCTTCGCGGTATTCGGGAATGTCCTCGGCGGCATTATGACGGTGTCGCTGGCGCCTTTCCTTTCGGAATGGTTCATACCCTACATCGCTATACTGCTGACGGTATTCATCTACGGCTCGCTGCTGTTCACAGCGGGAATGAAGGACGGTCAGAAGCAGGCGAAGCTCCTGCGCAGACATGAGATCGAAAGCGTCCCGAAGCTCCGCTGGATATGGCTGGGGCTTGCGATAGCCGGGATAATGTGCGTGCCGTGCGCGGCGCTTCTCGCCTGCTCACTCGGGGCGTTCCCGCTGACCGGCGAGCTGCTGCTCGGTTCGTATTTCGTTCTCGGTGCTCTTGCGCCCGCGTTCTTCATGATCGACGTGCAGCAGATGTCACCCGCCTTCCCGCTGATACTTATGGCGGTATATCTGATAATAACGCCCGTTTCCGCGCATATCGGCTACAAATTCGGCGCGGGCGACAAGGATCTCAGGGACTTCATGTATGAAAAGTAAACAGGAGAGATTATGAAAAAAGGAATACTTTTCGACCTCGACGGCACGCTCTGGGACTCCTCCGGCGCGGTCATCGAGTCATGGAACAACACGATAGCAAAGCACACGAGCCTCGGGCTTACATTCACGCAGGAACAGATGCGCAGCTATATGGGCAAGACCCTCGAGCAGATAGGCGACCTGATGTTCCCCATGCTCCCTCCCGACGAAAGACTGCGGCTCATGCGCATCTGCTCGGACGAGGAGAACGAGTTTCTGAAAACCGCCGAACCCTACATCTACCCGAATGAAAAGGAGACCCTCGAAAGGCTCAGCAAAGACTATCTGCTGGCGGTGGTGAGCAACTGTCAGGACGGCTATATCCAGATATTCCTTGAAAAGTGCGGCTTCGGCGGGCTTTTCGGCGATTTTGAGTGCGCAGGCCGCACAGGTCTCGGCAAAGCGGAGAATATCAGACTCGTCGCCGAGCGTAACGGCCTCGGGAAATGCTTCTACCTCGGCGATACCGAAATGGACAGCGAAGCCGCCCGCTCAGCCGGCGTCCCGTTCATCCACGCCGCCTACGGCTTCGGCAGCCCCTCCGCCTTCGACGCGCGCATCGGCAGCATCTCAGACCTCGCTAAAGCAGTCGCTTCGCTCGAGAACGGGAATAAGTAGTCGCTTCGCTCGAGCCCGGGGGAAAGAGGGAGAGTGTGAGGGAGGGAACCCCCT
>CAMVBT010000122.1 GCA_947165805.1 uncultured Clostridia bacterium | reverse complement strand
AGAAGTTGTCGTTGCTGTCGGTTATATCTGCGAACGAGCCGGATGCCTTATCGTTGTCCGGTGAAGCCTCGGGTGTTTTTGGAGTGTCATCGGGCGTTGTGGTAGGAGGAACATAGATCGGATCTGTCATGGTCGGGTTCGGATTCGGGGTAGGGTTCGGATTCGGTGCGGGAGTGTTTACAGCGGAGACCTTTGCTTTTACTGTAACATTACTGCCGGGCATAACGAATGAGAATACTCCGCCCTGCTCGTTGACAGCGAGAGGCATCACAAGATCCGCGGTCCCTGTGGTGACGTTTATGCCGGAGATCGTGCCGCTCATGCTGAAATCGAGGTGCACGTTGGTCTCACTTCCTGTCCATGTGAGGCCTCCGGCTGTGGCTGTTACCGTGCCTGCGGTGCACGAAAGTCCCGTTGCGGCTTCGCTGGTCGTGACCGATATCCCTGTTATCGGGGTATTTGAACTGAACGTAAGATCGCACGAGCTTGTATCGACAAACAAGGGATACAGCAAGCCGTTCTGTGTGTTTATGGCAAGCGACGCGGTCGAGATGTCTATATCGGCATCGGTGTAAGCGAACGCGGCCGCAGCCGTTCCGTTTTTGCCTGCCGCTATAAGAAAATCTGTCGGTGTGAGGGACGTTGTTTTGGTTTTTCCGGGTACGGTGTAGGTGGCGGAAAAACTGTCTATCTGGTAGCCGTCAGCCGCCGAGAACATCACCGTTGCGCTTTCTTCGGCCTGTGCCGAACCGCCTGTAACAGCGATCGTCTGACCTTCGGAAGACGCGGTCACCCCGTCGGGTATGCCCGTGATGTTATACGACACTGCCGATACCGCGGCGCTCATTCCGAGGGCTGCTGCGCACAGCGCGATCAGGGTGCCTGTGATCTTTGATCCTGTTTTTTTCATTTCCTTCTTCCTTTCCGTTTCTGTTTTCATTCAACAGGATAACATGATAATGAGTTATCGCTTTCATTATATCATAAATTATCCAAAAAATCATTCGTTAATGTGATAAAATTGTGAAAGACGGGTGAAATCTGTCTGAAAGCGTAACCGGAAACAGTGTTTGCTCCGCTTTTACTTTTTGGTGTACCATTCTTTCAGCACGGCCTCGGCGGCCTTGCCGTATATCGTGAAGTCCCTGTTCTCATGCGCTTTCTCGGGCGGCGGCAGCACGGCCTTCCAGTCCCACCAGAAGAAGCCCCGGAAATAAGGCTCGTCCCACATCGTTTCCATGGCGCTGCGGTAGAAGTCCGCCTGCTCCTGCTCGTCGGCGGGGACGTCGGGACGGTTTCTGAAATCCCACGGATACATGGTGCAGCCGTGTTCGTTGCGTACGCCTATCTCCGCGAACATGACGGGCTTTCCGTAATGCTCGCTGCATTTTCTTGCTTTTTCACGGTGCTCCGCCCATTTCCGGAGCATTGTACCGTGCGAGTTGTCGTCCGGCTCCGAAACGGGGTAGTATGCCGATATCCCGATGATATCGACATCGCCGAGCCACGCGAACCGCAGCTCGTCGCCGTGGTTTATGTTGTGCATGACCGTTCCGGTATAGACAGCTCGCACGTTTTCGATCAGCTTCCGGCAGTACGCAGTCTGCGAGTCCATTCCCGCCATTTCGCAGCCGGTGCAGAGCATTTCGCACTTTTCCTCCTCGGCAAGGCGCGCGTAATGGAGCATGAACCGCGTGTATGAGGCGAACCATGCTTTCCAGTATTCGCCGTTCTCCGTCGGGAAGTTTATCCTTGCTCTCCATGAACGGTCAAGGCAGTCCACCATGGGCTTGAGGCAGACTTTCAGACCGAGGGATTTCGCCTTGCGCACGGCAAAGCGCACTTCCTCGTCCGTCTGTGTCCTTCCGAACAGTGAAAAGATATTGAGAGAGTAGAACGCTTCCTGGAAGCAGTTGACAGGGATACATATCCAGTTGAGTCCAAGCGAAGCGAGGTATTCCATAGACCGCTCCGCCTCCGGTGTGGCGAATTTCCCCGTGCCCGAATAAAATCCCCAAGTATAGCCTTTTATCATAAACAGTCCTCACTTTTGTTCCTTCATACCGGAATTATACACCATTAGAGCGATTTTGTCAATATCTGGCGGCATCGGGGCTGAGGGGTATTGCATTGCCGTGAAAAATAAAGTATAATAAAAGCGTTACCTATTGGGTATATTTGTCGTCTTTATTTATGAAAGGAACTTTCAGCCCCGGAGGACACCATGAATGACGAAAAGATAATAGAACTGTACTTTGCCCGTTCGGAGGCCGCGATAACCGAGACGGACAGGAAATACGGCGCCTGCTGCCGCAGCATGACCATGAATATCCTCGGCAGCCGCGAGGACAGCGAGGAATGTGTCAACGATACATATCTGAAAGTCTGGGACACGATACCGCCCGAGCGCCCTGCAAGGCTCGGGGCGTTCGTTATCCGTATAGCGCGAAATCTCGCGTTCGACCTGCGCAAGGCGAAGAACCGCCTTATCCGCGGCGGGGGCTTCGAGTCGGTGAGCTTTGACGAGATAGCCGAGTGCCTTCCCGCCGCATCGGACACGGAGAGCACAGCGGACAGCCGCGCGGCTTTGGCAGCGGTGGAAAAGTTCATACTGTCGCTCAGCCGTGAAAAGCAAACGATTTTCATGCGCAGGTATTTCTATATGCAGAGCTGCGCGGATATTGCCGCCGGACTCGGTATCTCCGAGGGAAAGGTCAAGATGATACTGAAACGCACCCGTGACGGTCTGCGCGAATATCTCGGAAAGGAGGGCATAGAAGTATGAACCGCGAGGAAAGATTTCTGGAGCTGCTGAGCGGGCTCGATGACCGGCTCATAGAAAGAACTATGCCCGCAGATACCGCAACCTCCGTGACCGGTGCTGTGCAGACCGGTGAAAGCGCGGAGATAAGCAGACGCGACCTGCGTATCTATATGACCGTCCGCGCTCTCGGGATAGCGGCGGCAGTCGTGCTTATCGTCGGAGCCGCTTACCTGCTGATAAAAAACTGGGACAGGATAGCCGCGCGCGACCCCGAGCCGCCCGCCGCAGTGACTACGACCACGGCAATAACTTCGGGAAACACTCCCGCGGGCGTGACCGAAACGGACTATATGCTCGACGCTTCCATGCCCGACAACCCGTTCCTGCTGCCGACCCCGTCGGGCTATGAGGGGCTGGAGCACTATACCTCCGGTTATAAGTTCAAGTTCGCGACATTCACTTCCGCAATGGTCGATCTTGTCGGAAGCGACGAATTCACGCGCTGGACAGATACCTACGAGCAGCAGAAAAAGTATGATATGTCCGGCGCCGGAACTGCCACCATACTCGAATTTGTCGAGCACTTCGGTATCCCGAAGGAGAAGCTCCTTGAAGCCGTGAAATCAGCGAACAGCTACGAGAACGATGAGGACTACACCCTGACCGCGGAGGACATCGAAGTTATATACAGCGGCGACCGTAACGCCATAGCACAGTATTTCGCGGCGGAATACGCGATAGTCAGCGGTGACCGCGCGTATTCTCCGATGTGGCTCTATGAGCATACGACCGAGGCTTACAGAAAAGCGGGCATCACCCCCGAGATGATAAGTGAAAAGCTCCCGATGTATGAGGAGGCGTTCGTACACAGCGAGAAATACCGCCACATGCACGACGACGCGTGGAACGCGTTCAGAGCAAAGATGACCGGCTATGCTCTTGGTAATGCCGAGGACAGGTTCGCACGCAGGACAGACCTCACCATGCCGGAGCCGTTTGCCCCGGCAGAGACCAACTTCGGAGCGCGTAACTTCTTTGCGCAGTGGGACAGGAAATTCGGCAACCATTACTCCGTGGCGGAGATAGATCTCATTGACCTTGCAGCTCCGGCGGACAGGGACAGATACAATAAGGCGGCGGAGATAACGCACGAAACTCCCTACACGCTCGACGACAGCGCCAACGACTATAATCACGCGCACATCATGGGGCTTGAGGGTGACGCTCTTGCCGAAATGATAAAGAAGCGCAATGAGGAATACTTCAACATCTCCGGGCTGACCGGATACCGGTACAGTGACGAAGAGATAAAGCTGCTGACAAGCGGCACCCGCGCGGAGATAATAGAGCATTTCAGAAGCGACCTCGCGATCATCGTCGGTGAGAACGTGTTCTCTCCGATGTGGCTCTACTATCACACGGACGAGGATTACAGGGCGGCGGGGATAACCGGAGTGCGGATAACTGAGATGATTCCCTATTATAAGTTCGCGTTCCGTGAAAACACGACCGGGAGCCGTATGACCGATGAGGCGTGGGAGGCGTTCTACTCGAAGCTTAGTAACTACGCGGACACCGAAACGAACACAGTCCGGGAGCAGATCGAGTACGCCGAGCTGCCCGTGCCGTGGAAATACTACCGTAACATACAGGACAACGAGCTCGACAGTCTGGTATATAATTTCCTGCTCAAAAATCAGGAGCAGATCGAATTGTTCCGGCGGCTTTATCTCTGGGGCTGTAACGCGCCGGGAACGCAGTATCTTACACGCAGATACCCCGACGCAGAGGATCCGGAGCAGGAATATCAGTACCGTATGCAGGACAGCTCCGTGCTGCCGTTCGGGACGATAGAAGAGTTCCGAGAGTGGATGCACGAATACTTCTCCGACGGTGTCTGCGAACGGTACAGCTTACAGATGTTCGACGGCTGGTATCAGGACGGGTACTATATTCCGCCGTATTTCACCGAGGAAAACGGGAAGCTGTACAGATACTGCATGATGGGCAACCCTAAATGCGAAATGGACTACAAGACCGCAAAGGTCATAGACATGGATATATGGAGGATAAGCGACGACGGCTGGAGAAGTATAGTTGACGGAACGCTGTGGTTCGCCTGCATAGGCCCCGAAAACAAGCTGCCCGCGCTGGAATATACGGCGTACTACGGAACGATAGAGATAAAGGACGGAAAACCAAAACTCGGCTTCGTACCGGGCGTACAGCTTTTCGAGTATCACGGAGAGACCACCGGTGAAATAGAGGGCATCTGGCGCGAAAAGACCAACGAGGACATGAAGAAGAAATACGAACAGCTCGCCGGAGCCCTTATCGGACAGCAAAGAACGGAGCTGTCGCTTGTGGACAATAGCTCGGGCTTCGGTGAGGCAGGTCTGCGGATATTCGAGGACGCGTTCTACGGCGAGTGGGAGCCGGAAACCGAGCCCAACGAGGGAAATCTCATGCTGACCTACAAGCAGGATATTTTCACCTTTGAGAACTTTGCTTACCCAAGTTATCTCGCGGAGACCGACGAACTGTGGGTAATGGCATACATCAACGGCGGTGTTGGTGAATGCTGTATAGTGCGCAGGGACGACCCCGACACGCTGTACCGCGGCTGGTGGGAAAAGGCGGAGGACCCGGACGGGAATGATACCCTTATCACCTATAATAACAGGGGGATATACAGGAAGAAAAACGACTTTATCCTCGAGCGCGGCTTCAGAGCGGGCGACACCGTGAGCCGTTTCGGGCTGTACAAGCTGATGACGCAGTACAATTCCGAGATATGGGGGAGGTTCTGCGCGGAGATAGGGTTCAAGTGGCCCTACGCGCTTGAACGTGCCGCGATCTACACCGACAGCGCGGGCGTGGAATGGACGACCGAGTGTACGGCTTCGCTGCCCTCGCGGGTCATGTACTATATCGGCGGCAACTACACCGACAATATCACGCTTGCTGTGAGGTTCTTCAACAAGAAGGAATACGATCTTTATATCGGGAATAATTACAGCTCGGCGTATGAGCCGAAGGAGCACTACTTCGCGCTGACTCTCTCTACGGACGAGAACAATATCGCAAGCGTTGAGTACCGTCCCATGGACGAGATGTATCGTGAGTATGACAAGATGACGTTCGGCTCGGATGATGCAGGGAAGTATTCTGTTAAGCTTGTGTGTCACGACATAAAGACGGTGTTCGGTTCGTTACGTTTCGCAAGCGCCGAAATCGAGCTCCGGAGCGGTGATGAGCTCATAGCGTCCAAAAGCTTCTCAACTCCGTTCGTCGGGCTCAACGAAATGAGCTGCCTGAACAATGACGATATAAACATTCGTGTTTTCGAGGGTGGGAAAGATCATGCTCTCATAGCGGTGATGCTGCCGGAGGAGAACATAGATGACCGGAAATTCTATATCACCACGCTGTACTGGTATAACGGCACGGAGCTGAATGAGCTTGACAGATTCCCGGAGCTGCTTTCTTCCGATGATCTGGTTTTCGATGAAAACGAGATCCTGCGCTATACCGACATGAACGGCGAGACCCACGCCTATGCCGTGAGCGAAAGCGGAACATGGCTTATGAACGCGGAATGAAAAATACCGTCCCGTGCGCAGCGGGGCGGTATTTTTATGCTCTGTTCACAGCATAAAAATATGCAGTTTTATCAAACGCGGTGCCGAAGGAGTGCGGGGGCGATCGGAAAGCCCCCGCGAAGCCTTAAGTTTTTGACGGTTTTTATGTATTGATTATTTCGCGTTTACGGTGTATAATATTTCCGGAAAATATTTTCGGAAAAAGTGTTACGTTCATATCCTTTTTTACGTCTTTATAGGTAGAAGGAAAAAACGGGAGGACGGAAATGAACGACGAAAAGATAATAGAACTGTACTTCGCCCGTTCGGAGGACGCGATAACCGAAACGGACAGAAAGTACGGCACCTGCTGCCGCAGGACGGCTTTCGGGATACTCGGCAGTCATGAGGACAGCGACGAATGTGTCAACGATACATATATGAAGGTCTGGGACGCGATACCGCCCGAGCGTCCGGCAAAGCTCGGGGCGTTCGTGGTGCGCATAGTCAGGAATATCGCGCTTGACCTGTTCAGGCGGCGCTCGTCGGTGAAGAACGGCGGCGGTTACAATTCCGTCGATTTTGAGGAGATAGCCGAGTGCCTGCCGGCGGCGGAGACAGTCGAGAGCGCCGTGAACAGGCAGGCTGTGCTGAATGCCGTTCAGAAATTTCTTTCGGGGCTCCCGAAGGAGAAGCGAGTCATGTTCGTGCGGAGGTATTTTTACTGCTGTACCTGCGCCGAGATAGCGGACGAGCTGGGCATCTCGGAGGGCAAGGCAAAGGTGACCCTGCAGCGCACCCGTGAGAAGCTGCGCGAATATCTGGAAAAGGAGGGCATCGGTATATGAGACGCGAGGAACTTTTCATGGACATACTCGGCGGGCTCGGTGACAGGTATCTTGCCGAAGCGATGCCGCGATGCCGGGAGCAGGACAGCTCCGGCGGAAAGAACGGCGCCGTATATTCCGGGCAGACCGATGAAGGCGCGGAGATAAGCAAGCGCGACCTGCGCATTTATATGGCAGTCCGTGCTCTCGGGATAGCGGCGGCTGTTGTGCTGATCGTCGGCGCGGCGGTGCTGTTCATAATGAACTGGGACAAGATAGC
>CAMVBT010000121.1 GCA_947165805.1 uncultured Clostridia bacterium | reverse complement strand
AGCGAGGGGACCTGCACCCTCACGGCGGATTGACGGCCTATGGATTACTGCGATCATTGCGGGCAGCCTCTTGACGGAGGCTGCCTTACGCTCCCCTGGGAGGATGGGGATAACGCCGACGCCTACGTCACCTGCCCGTACTGCGGATATGACCCGGCAATGGATAAGGGGAAGTACCGCAGCGCTATGCCAATGGGCTCGGTGCTCAGCGGGAAGTTCATCATCGGACGCGTTATCGGACACAGCAACTACGGCTATACATACGTCGCCGAGGACGATAACTCCGATAAGAAAGTCATCGTCAAGGAGTACCTCCCGGACGCCCTTGCGACACGCGGAGCCGAAAACAAGGTAACACCCGGCGCGGGTGAGAACGGCGAGAACTTCGAGTTCGGCAAGAAGCAGTTCATGGAGGAGGCCAAGACTTTGGGCCGCCACAAGACCGACGCCTGCATCGTCAAGGTGTCGCCGGCGTTCCCGGAGAACGGGACGGTCTACTATGTGGTGGACTTTGTCAAGGGCAAGAACCTCATCGAGTATATGCAGGAAAAGGGCGGCAAGCTCTCGTGGGAAGAGACTGAGAGCATATTCATGCCCATAATCGACAACATCGCGGTCATACAGTCGCAGTCCGTTACTCATACCGAGATAACGCCCGACAATATAATGATAACACCCGACGAAAAGGTGAAGATACTCGGCTTCGGCTCGGCGAGAGTTGCTCTCGCGAAGAGGCTGTGCGGCAAAAAGAGCGCCTTTGCTGACGCGTATTCGATAGCTGCCGCTATGTACTACGCAATAACCGGAGTCGTTCTGCCCGACCAGACGGAGCGCAAGAAGAATGACCGTATTGCGCTGCCCTCACAGCTCGGAGCCGTGCTCCCGCAGGGCAAGGAAGCGGCAATAATGTATGCGCTCGGACCGGATTCGGAGTACAGATATCAGAGCCTTGAAGCGTTCCGCAAGGACCTCCTCACTCTGACGGAAGCCCCGAAGCCCGTAAAGTCCGCACCCGCCGCGAAGTCCTCGCATAAGGCTGCGCCGGCGCAGAAAGCCGCGCCTAAGGCGGCTCCCGCTCAGCAGCCCCAGAGAGCCCAGCAGCCTCAGGGCGCGCAGCAGGGAGGCGGTCAGAAGAAGGGTCTGCCGAAGTTCGTGATCCCCGTTGCTGTCGGAGCTGTGGCTCTTATCGCGATAATCGCTATCGCGTCGGGAGGCGGCAGCGGCAATAAGATAGAGACCTCCGAAGGAGGCGGTACAACTACTGCCGCGGTGACCGCAGCGGTGAACGATACCGATGCCGGCACCGAGCCGACAGAAGCGGCGGCCTCCGAGTCCGAGGCAGATGCTTCGTTCTCTACCACAGCCGCGGAGGATACCTCCGGGAACGACACCTCAAAGACGAAGAGAACAAGACATACCACAAGGACCACCGAGCCCGGAGAGGACGAACCCTCGGATGAGGAGACCACCGAGGAGACTACCACGACCGCCGCACCCGTTGTCGCCGCTCCGGTGGTGGTGAACACCACGGCTGCGGAGACCACGACAGTTACTTCCGCGACTACACCGGCGCGGACCACAAAAGCTACGACGACCAAGGCAAAGGAGACTGTCGCCACGACCAAGAGCAATTCCTCAAAGGTGGAATTCGATTACGAGTCGTATAACGGCGGCATAATGCTCACCAAGTACACCGGCGATTCCACGTCCGTTGTTATACCCCAGCAGATCAAGGGCAAGACGGTCAAGGCGCTGAAACGCAACCTGTTCCGCGGCAACGAGAGCATCAAGAGTGTCACGGTTCCGCTCGGCGTGTCGGAGATAGGCGAGGAGGCGTTCGCGCTCTGTACGTCGCTGACGACCGTAACTCTGCCGGACAGCGTACAAACGCTCGGCTCCGACCTGTTCCGCGACTGCTCGTCACTGAAGAACGTTACTCTGCCGGGCAGGCTTGAGATAATCCCCCCGCGTCTGTTCAGAAACTGCCGCAGCCTTGTCAACGTGACTATACCCGATACCGTTACTTTCATTGATTCCTACGCTTTCAGCGGCTGCACGTCGCTGTCGAGGATAACCATTCCCGTCAGCGTGGAGTACATAACCGGCGGATCGTTCGACAACTGTTACAGTATGTCGAGAGCGACCTTCAAGGGAAAGAACACGGTGATCTCTCTCGGAGCATTCAGCAACTGCAATTCGCTGACGATCTTCGCCCCGAAGGATTCGGCAACAATAGAGAATGCCGAAAAGGACGGACTCAAGATCAAGTACACATGATGAAAACAAAAGAAAAGCTGACTTCCGCAGAAGTCAGCTTTTTTGTTCGCCGTCATTTCTTCATGAGCGTTTTTACATCCTGTCGTGTCAGTTTCTTATCCTGCATCTTTATTATCCTGATCTGTTCGGTGGTGAGGCGCTTCATTTCCAGCAGCGCGGTCGTGAGATTGTCAACAAGGAGCCTGTTCGCTTCGACAGTGTTTATCGCGTTCTCCATTTCGCGGTCGAGCATCTCGTTTATGCGCTTGCGCACGATGTCCTCGGGCGGCGCTATCGTACAGAGCCCGAATTCGTCGTCCATGCCGTAGACCGTGAGTATAGCATTTGCTATCGCGGTCGCGCTCCTCAGATCGCCGGAGGCACCGGTGGTAAGTCCGCCGTCCTTGCCGTAATAGACGATCTCCGCCGCACGTCCGCCGAGGCAGGTGCGTATCTGCGCGAGATAATCGGCGCGTGTTTTTCTGGTGCCCTCGATATCGTCGGAGGCGTGCATCATATATCCGCCGAAGTTCTCGCGGCTCTCTATGGTCAGGTATGAGGGGACAAACCCGCTCTCAAGATAGTTCACGGTATGTCCGGACTCATGTATTGCGGTATGGCGCAGCGACTCCTCGTCGGGGCGCTTGTTTTCCTCGCCGTACAGCATCACTTCAAAAGCGTTCATCAGGATGTCGTCGTTCAGCACCTTATTGAGCTTTGCCGCGTCGTTCATTGCATTGTCAACGAGAGTTCTCAGGTTTGCGGGGCTCTGATCGACGGCTCTTTCGGCTATGTTGTCGATGATATCCGGCGCGACAGTGTGAGTCGGCACCTTGGAGAGGAATGCCGTGAGCAGGGCGATTCTCCCGTCCTTGTCGGGCAGGCCGACTCTCAGCTTCTTGCTGAACCTGCGCACGAAGCCCGAGTCGAGTGTGGCGACACCGCCGTCGCCCTCCTTGATGCCGAAATTCGTGGCGGCTATGACGACCACAGGTGTCTTTGCGTGAGTGGCGAAGCCGTCCATTTCCGTGAACAGGGCTTCGAGAGTCGATTCTTCGGAGTGGTTGTATTCGGTGCCGGTGCGTTTCTTTGCTATCGCGTTGACCTCGTCGATGAAGATTATCGCCGGGGCGTTGCGCCTTGCGCGCTCAAACAGGCTGCGTATCGCGGCGGGACCCGAACCGGTGTACTGCCCGACAAATTCGCTGGCGTTGCAGGGCAGGAAGCTGACGCTGCTTTCGCCGGCCGTCGCGCGGGCGAGCATGGTCTTGCCGGTGCCGGGAGGGCCGTAGAGCAGCACGCCCTTCGGCGCGGTGAAGCCTTTCGCTCTGTATCTGACAGGGTCGTTCAGATAGTTGACCACCGTGCGCAGCTCATCGACGGCCTTGTCCGAGCCTATGATGTCTCCGAAGCGCTCGGAGGGCTTCTCCGCCTCGCTGAGCACGTTTGCTCTGAACTTTCCGGAGCTGTCGGCTTCGAGGTCTTCGGGCGAGAAATCGGCTGACTTTATCCTGAAATTGCGAAGGTCAACGACTATCTTCTTTTCAGCGGGGTACGGGGTAGGCCCGGTCTCGAACGAGATGACCTTGTTTGATGCCGAGAGCTTTTCCGCGGTGTCGAGCATATAGTTCTCCGCCATTATGGCTCTGAACCTGTCCCCGAGTGCCGTCAGGTCGTTTTCGGCTTCTTCCATGCTTATCTTGTCCCGGACGCCCGCGCGTATATAGCTCTGCATCATGGTCTCGCTGTATTTGATGCTGTCCTCGAGCAGATAGACCGGCATTTCCGGTAGCCTTTCCGTCACGGTGTTGATAATGTCGGTGCCTTTTCTGTACCTCTTTGCCGAGGGGGCGGCATAGTATGTCGCTCCGCTGCCGGCCTCGGAGCCGTCGGCGTTCAGGTCGAGGTCTCCCACATCTACGAGCACGAGACTTATATCTTCTCTGCCGAGTATATCGAGTGCTTCGTCGATATCCGAAGCGGCATGGAACGCGATCTCCGGCAGACCGCTCTTCAGTATGCCGATGCAGTCCCCGGAAGCATAGACGAGCACCTTCGGCGTCAGGTCATTGCGGAACAGCCGCGCTATGTCGTCCTGCATATCGTCCCTGCGCACAACGAACTCAAATCGGTTGTATCCTTCGATATCCTCTTTCATCATCGTGAACAGGTCCATTACCGCCGTCTTGAAGAACTTCACGACGTTGGTGCTCAGGTCGCGCGCGTCGAGCCTGCCGCCCTCACGGAACATCAGGGATATCAGAACGTCCCTGTCCGCGGTTACGGTGAGCCCGTACTTTTCTTCAAATGCCCCCGCAATGCTGTTGAAATTGTCTTCGGCTATCTTTATCAGCATATGCGGGCTGAGATTGTTGAAGACTGTCGGATAGCCCATTCCGAAGCGGCTTACCAGCTCGGGCGGGAAGTACGGCTGTCCGGAGCGCGGGTCCTTCTCGCGTTTGAGCGCCTCGAGCAGCATCTTCACCGGTATCTTCGAGCAGTTCATCTTCTGCTTGCCCTCGTACAGGCTCCTGCCGAGGTTCGTGGTGAATATTATTATCGTGCTGCCGAACGAGACGTTCTCGTTGTGGTAATTGTCCTTTATGGTGCCGAGGTCGAGTATGGACAGGAACAGCTTATGTACGTTCGCGTTCGCCTTTTCTATCTCGTCGAACAGCAGGATAGAGTCCGGATTGTTCTTCACCTGATCGGTGAGCTGTCCGGGGAACGGGTTCACGAAGGTCTTTGCGTAGCCGGTCAGCATTTTATGAGCCTGTTCGTCGGAATAGTTGCCCATATTGAATGACTTGAACGGTCGGCCCAGCAGCTCTCCCGCCGTCATAGCGAGGAAGGTCTTGCCGACTCCGGGAGGCCCCGCGAACAGGAACACCGCGGCGGGACGTTCTCTGCCGCTGTCACTGCTGCCCAGCACCATAGAGTTCCAGATACCCTCGCAGAACGCATTGACCGCGTGATCCTGCCCCTTGACCTTTTCGAGCAGGCTGCTGCGCAGGCGGTTTATCGTTTCCGTAACGGCGGAGATAGTCAGCGGAGTGTTCATGCTTTCCTCCTCTTCCTCTTCGGCGTATTCGTCATAGTATTCATCTTCATAGTCCTCGTCATCGTCGAAGTACGGCTCATCATCGTCCTCGTCATCGTCGCAGTACGGCTCATCATCGTCCTCGTCATCGTCGCAGTACGGATCGGGCTCGTCGTCATTGTCGCCGCTGTCCGGATATTCCTCATCGGGGAACAGCGTTTCCGTATAATACTCCAGCGGGCACATCAAACGCTCGAATACACGGTGCTCTGGCACCTCGCCGACAAATACGGTGCTTGTATCACGTCTGAACATCGCGCGGAGGCTGCCGTCGGGGCTGTATACCGTGACCGCGTATATTTCGTCGGTCTCAGGGTCGTCGCGGGTAACGGGCTCTGCCCATTTCCCGTTCTGCATCTCTTCCGGCGGGAAAGTTCCGGTCCTGAGGCAGTTCCTTATGTTCATGATGATGCAGCGGTTTTCCTCCGGGCTGTAGATGAGCAGTTCCTTCGAGTCCGTGCTGAACCGGATACGGATATCATCGGGGTCGGTATTTTCGCTCAATGTATAGAACACACGGCATAGGGGTCTGTACTCCGCAACGCGGTCGTATTCGGAAAGGAAGATGCTTCTGTATGCGGGATTGGTGCTGTTCAGCGCCGTATAAAGCTCCTCGTTCCCGATCTCGCCGCGCTCCCAGAGAAATACGTTATAGTTGTATATCGTCGGATCATGCCGGTGATATACGGACATTATCCTTTCCCAGAGCTTTCTCGCATCTCCGTCGCTGCCCTCGGCCACGCAGCAGAGCGCTCTGTTGCACATCGAGTCCGGCGTTTCCGTGAATTTATCCGCAAACTCGGTCATCGATCTCAACATACTGTCACTCGGCGCCATAAGTATGCGGCGTATCGCGTCGAGCTTTCCTATGATCTCCGCCGCGTCGGGTCTGTCCTCCGGGTCTTTGTTCAGGCACCCGGCAAGCAGCTCGGTCAGCATTCCGTTATGTATTCTCAGGTCTTTGAGATACTCCTCCGCGGGCAGGTCCGGGTCTGACAGGCAGGAACCCCGGAGCATCTCCGCCACGGTGAGCGCCCACGAATATATATCCGAGGCGGGCGTCAGCATCTCCGGAGCCGTTCCCTCCGTGAGAGCGCGCTGCTCCGGCGAGGCATAGTCTGCCGCGCAGCCCTGCGGCGGCATATCCTTCGCGTCCGCAAGCCCCGTCAGCTTTATGATGCCGTCTTCGCCTATGATGATGTTCTGCGGGCACAGGGCGGTATGGAGAACACCGCGCCGGTGCGCGTAGCCGAGACCGATCATGGTTTTCAGAGCTATCTCCGTTATTCTGTTCAGGCTCGCGCTGAAACCGCCCGAGTAAAGACTTTCGTCTTTGACCGCGATCCCGGCTGTTCTGCCGGGACACTCTTCGGAATATACATATAACTTGCTGCCCTGCGGCTTCACGAAGAAGCAGAAAGCGATATACGGGTGGGAGCCGAGTTCCTTCCAGCTTATATACCGCGCGGCGCGGCGGCAGGCTTCCTCTTCGGTGCCGAAGTCTGTCTCCGTCATTATCATGTCCGTTTCCAGTTCGAGGTCACGCACGCCGCGGACGGTCTCGCTGCCGGTTATCGTCCTGACCGTGTCGCGGCAGCGGAACCTGTCCGAAAAGCCGCGGCTGTTGATATCTTCCATAGTTTGTGTCCTTTCCCGGGCTATCAGCCGGCGTTTTTCGTTACTATCACATCAACGCCGGTGTCCGCGGCATTCTCTACGGCGGTGTCTCCGATGCGCACGGGCAGCTTTATCACCGTGCTTTTTACCGCCCTCACGACGTCGGATATCTTTTCCTTCGGGACGGCTGTGCGGGTCTTGACGGGGACGGGCTTCCCGTTATCCGCCATGACGGTCGTGGTGACCATTCTCGTCGGAGCCGAGACTTCGGTCCCGGCGTATTTTTTGCCTATCCCGCAGGTGTTTCCGGTCACGCTCACGGCCTTGCCGTTCTCGACCTCCACCGTAAGCTCGCAGCCCATGGGGCAGCCTATACATATAAGTTCCCGTGTCATACGCCGCCCTCCTCGATCTCTACCGTTATGTCTCCGTC
Organism: uncultured Clostridia bacterium; assembly: GCA_947165805.1. Classification (GTDB taxonomy): domain Bacteria; phylum Bacillota; class Clostridia; order Oscillospirales; family Ruminococcaceae; genus Ruminiclostridium_E. The sequence continues at coordinate 65 of CAMVBT010000121.1, read as the reverse complement.
AATTCCGCCGAGCGTTTCCGGCTTCAGTATGATGTCCTCCATTTCGCTCGGTCCGGTTCTGCGCT
>CAMVBT010000120.1 GCA_947165805.1 uncultured Clostridia bacterium | reverse complement strand
CAGAGTACAGAGCCCCGCCTCCACAAGCCCATAGGGGTCGTGGAACGCATTCCCGAGCCCCTCGCCGGTAAGGCGCACCGAGTTCATCAGCCGCACCCTGTCCGTGCCGTTCCTGCACAGCGCCCGCAGATAAAATTCCCCGTCGCCGAGGCACTCGACGGTAACGCCTGTTCCGTCGGAGCTCACTATCCGCGCCAGCCTGCTGTCTATGCCGTTTGCTCCGGTCAGGCGGTAGGTGATGTCACGGTATGATGCTCCCGCCGGGTACAGCACCGTTTCAAAGCGCAGCGTCCTGCGCTCCGGGGTAAACACGCGGCTCTCACCGGCAAGGCCGATCCTGCGCACGGGGATATCGCCGGTGATGAACTCACCGCTGTTCTCCTCGGCGCAGCTCACGCCCTCCGGCACTTCGGCGGGAACTGCCGTCAGAGTTATCTCGCCGCCCTGCGCCGAGGGGGAGGTCACCTTCACTCTCACCTCGCCGGGAACGTCCTTCGCCGCTATGATCGCCAGCAGCTTTCCCGAGAACAGCCGCCTCGAAACGCCCTTGTACTGCTCAAAGTCCTGCGAATCGCCGTTGTCGAGACCTATCAGCCTCCCGGCTCCGGTGACTTCAACGTTCACGCGGTCATTCGCATTGCAGACTCTGCGCCCCTTGCCGTCAACGGCGTATATCGTGACGAACACAAGACTGCGCCCGTCGGCTCTGAACTCCGACACGTCCGGCACGGCGCACAGCTTCGCGGTGTCGCCGAAGCTCTCCTGTGAGCAGACCGCGCACTGCACGCCCTGCTCATTATAGCCGACAGCCCTGAGTCTGCCGGGCTCGTAGGGTATTTTCGCGTCGAGCAGCAGCTCCTTACCGTGCTCACGGGCGAACTCCTGCGACTTTATCAGACGGTCGTTCAGGTACAGCTCCACCTTCGGCAGATCTGACGCCACGCGCACGTCGATGATATCTCCCTCGCCGTAGTCCCAGTGGGGGAAGATATGCACAAACGGCTCTGTCCGGCTGTCTGTCCAAGCGCCGCGGAACACATAGGCTCCGTCCTTTTCAAAGCCTGCGGTATCGAACTGCCCGAAGAAGCTGTTCTTGCTGTCATAGGGGGTGGGCTCGCCGATGTAGTCGAAGCCTGTCCAAATAAACTGACCGGCGCAGAACTCGGCGTCGCGGTCCTTTGTTATGCACCATTCCCAATTCTTCGCCGCCCATATCGGCGAGCCGTTGCCCAGCGCCGAGCACTGGCCGTCGTCGTCGCCGAGGTTGGCTTCCTCAAGCGGGAAGTGATATATGCCGCGGCTCGTCACTATCGACGAGGTCTCGCTGCCGTAGATGCAGCGCTGCGGGCGCTCAGCGTGGTCGCGCTCATACAGCTCCTCGGCGTAGTTGTAGCCCGCGACGCCGAGTATGTCGGCGCATTTCTGACCGTTCTCCGTGCGCATCTGGTTCGAGCCTATGGTGACCGCGCCGTTGCCGCGCGGGTCGCTCTGCCGCACAAGGCGGCGCATCAGCGTGGTAAGCTCCTGCCCGTGCTCGTCCGCGCCCGTGTCGGGTATCTCGTTGCCGAGGCTCCAGCCGATCAGGCAGGGGTGGTTCCTGTCCCTGCGCACCCATGAGGCGATATCGCGCTCTCTCCACTCCTTCGCGAAGCGGACGTAGTCAAACTCGGTCTTCGGTATCTCCCACACGTCGGTGAACTCCGAGAGCACCAGAAAGCCCATTTCGTCGCAGAGCTCCATAAGCTCCGCGGCGGGCGGGTTGTGCGCGGTGCGTATCGCGTTCACGCCCATTGTGCGCAGCTTTGTGAGCTTGCGGCGCAGAGCGTCCTTATTCATCGCCGCTCCCAGCGCCCCGAGGTCGTGGTGCTCGCAGACGCCGTGTATCTTCACATTTCTGCCGTTTAGGAAGAAGCCCTTATCCGGCGTGAACCTCATTTCCCTGAATCCGAACCTCGTCACCCGTGAATCTATGACTTCTCCGTTCCGCTTGAGCTCGTTGAGGCAGTCGTAGAGCTTCGGGTCTTCGATATCCCACCTGCGCGGGTCATCTAAATAAAGCTTGTGCGTATTTATGGAATATCTGCATCCCTCGCGGACTGCGGGTGCGGGCAGCTCGCCGCTGTCCGCCGCGAGGCAGGGGCTTTCGGTCTGCGCGAGGAGCTTGTCGCCGTCATATATCGCGGTATGTATCGTCAGCCCGTCAACTGTCACGCCTGCGGGACGCTCGGCTTCCACAGTCACCGTAACGCCCTCATCGGCGGTAATGTACACACCGTCGGGCAGGATATGCGTTCCGGGGTATCTGCATAACCACACATTGCGGTATATGCCCGCCCCCGAATACCAGCGGGAATTCGGAGCCCGATGATCCGCCCGCACGGCGATCAGATTCTCACCCTCGCGCAGGAAATCGGTAATATCCGCGTCGAAGGTGGTATAGCCGTTCTTCCACTCGAACGCCCGGACTCCGTTGACGTAGACGCTGCTGTCCATATACACGCCCTCGAACCGCAGCACGGTGCGAAGTCCGTCGTTCTTATGCGTATACTTCCGCCTGTACCAGCCCGTCGAGTCGCGGTACAGCGCCTTTACGTCGTATATGAGCCAGTCATGCGGGATATCGACGCGCTTCCAGCCGGAAGCGTCTTCGTACTCCGTAAACAGAGAAGTCTCCGCGAATTCCCAGTTGTCGCAGAATAGTTGTCTTGTCATAGATCTCCTTATAAATCGAGCGGCTGCCTTTATCTTCGGCAGCCGCCGGTATCACATTGTTGATCTGCGTATGAGCATCTCAAAGCCGAGAATGGTCTCGCGCGGGATATCCTTGCCCTCGATAAGATCGAGCAGCAGGGACGCGGTCGCGGAGCCGAGCTCGCTTGCCTTGAACTTGAGCGCGGTTATGGGCGGGGCGTACATATCGAGATACATACTGTTGTAGAACGACGCTATGCGTATATCCTGCGGTATGCTTTTGCCCATTGCGGCAAGGATATTCACGGTGTCCATGCACAGCATATCGTCGCCGCACAGCAGACAGGAACAGCCCGTGCGCACCAGTTCCTCCACCGCCGCGCGGAGCTGTATCCCGCTCTTGACGCCGATAAATATGTTCCTCGCGGACACCGGAGAGCCGGAATTCTCGAAGGCCTTCACGAAGCCCTCATAGCGGCTGCGGTTCACGGTCTGTCCCATGTCTCCCAGCACAAGTCCGACCTCTTCCGGCCTGTTGTTCATCAGCAGATACGCCGTCAGCTCGCTGCAGCCGTCCTTGTGAGCGCTGTCCACTATGAACGCGTCCGGGTCGGTGCTCTGTCCTATGGTGACATAGGGCATTTTCTTTTCCGAAAGAAGAGCCTCCATGCTCCCGTCCTGAAGCGGGCGCATGATTATCACGCCGTCCGCCTTACGGCTGTCGAGCACGCGCCTCAGCTGCGAGAGATCGTTCTTCTCCGCGCCGATGACCACGGTATCGTAGCCGCGGAGCGCACAGCACTTGGAAATGCTCATCAGACAGGTCTGGAAGAACGGAGCCTCGGTCTCGATATCATCCATGGGCATGACCACGCCTATATTGTATGTCTTGTTCTCCGAAAAGCTCTTGGCTATCATATTCGGGGAATAATTCATTTCCTTGATGCAGTTCAGCACCCGCTGTCGGGTAGCCGCGCTCACCCTGCCCTTGCCGGATATCGCGCGCGAGACGGTCGTTTTCGAGATGCCGAGCGCCTTCGCGATATCGTCGAGCTGGGCGGCCTTGCCCTGCTTTATATCAGTGTTCATCTTTCTCCCTAAAAATACCGGATAGATCAGCTCTTGTCCTTTTTATCCTTCTTTTTCTTCTTTTTGCCGAGATCATCTGTGTTCACCGGCGTCTCCGCCTTCTGCGGAACGGCTGCCGCGTTCTCCACGGCGAGATTTCTGCCGTCGCCGGGGTCGAAGATATTGACGGTGCGCTCACGGACAGTGAACGAGAAATGCTTTTTCTTTATGAGCTCCAGCTGCTCCTCGTCGGTCATATCCGCTATCTGCACACGCAGGATAACGGGCTTGCCGGCCGCGGTCTTTGCGTGGATATGTATTTCGCTGCCCATCATTTCCGTTACCTGTATCTCCGCGGAGATAGCGTTCTCGGTGCCGTCCGCGCAGAGTATCAGATTCTCGGGGCGCGCGCCGAGGGTCACGGTATCGGGCAGCTTGCCCTTCTTTGAAAGCGCCTCGCAGATGTAGTCCGGCAGCTTTATCTTCGCGTTCTCAACTACGGCGGTGTACTTTCCGCCGTCCTTTGTGAGCTTCGCGTCGAAGAAGTTCATCTGCGGCGTGCCGATGAAGCCCGCAACGAACAGGTTCGCCGGGTGATTGAAGAGCTCCTGCGGCGTGCCGACCTGCATAACATAGCCGTCCTTCATTATGACTATCCGGTCGCCGAGCGTCATAGCCTCGGTCTGGTCGTGCGTTACATACACGAAGGTCGTCTGTATCTTCTCGCGCAGGAGGATTATCTCCGCGCGCATCTGATTTCTGAGCTTCGCGTCGAGGTTCGAGAGCGGCTCGTCCATGAGGAACACCTTCGGTATTCTTACGATCGCTCGTCCTATCGCGACACGCTGTCTCTGACCGCCGGAGAGCTGCTTGGGCTTGCGGCCTAAAAGCTCGGTTATGCCGAGTATCTCCGCCGCCTCGCAGACCTTCTTGTGAATCTCGTCATTCGGGAGCCTGCGCAGGCGCAGACCGAACGCGATGTTCTCATAAACGCTCATGTGCGGGTAGAGGGCATAGTTCTGGAATACCATTGCTATGTCCCTGTCCTTGGGCTCCATGTCGTTTACGACATTCTCGCCGATCATTATCTCGCCGCCGCTTATATCCTCCAGTCCCGCGATCATGCGCAGGGTTGTGGACTTGCCGCAGCCCGAGGGTCCTACGAGCACTATGAACTCCTTGTCCTTTATCTCAAGATTGAAGTCGTGGACGGCTACAAAGCCGTTATCGTACTGCTTCTTTACGTTAGTGAGTTTTACCTCTGCCATAATATGCTCCTTATCATCACGTTATCGAATGTATGCGGTTTAACCCTTGACCGCTCCTCCGGTGACACCTTCCACATAGTACTTCTGCAGCGACATGAACAGCGCGGTTATCGGTACGGATACCAGAAGTCCGCCGGCGCAGAATACCGTGAAGTAGTTGCTGATGTGCTCCTTGTCGAGCCACTTGTACAGACCGACCGCGACGTTGTACGCCTCCTCATGTCCGAACGTTATCAGCGAAGCGTACATGAAATCGCCCCACGGAGCTATGAAAGCCATCATTATCGTGTAGATGATGATAGGCTTCGCCATAGGCATGATTATGCGGAAGAATACCCTCGCTCTCGAAGCGCCGTCAATGCGCGCCGCCTCGTCCAGCGATTTCGGTATTGTGTCGAAGAAGCCCTTCGCGATGTAGTAGCCCATTCCGGAGCTCGCCGCGTAAATGAGTATCAGCCCCGGCACGGCGTTCTCGCTTGTAAGTCCGAACAGCTTTAAGATAAAGTATGTAGCTATCATCGACAGGAAGCCCGGGAACATTCCGAGCACGAGCATAAAGTTCATCAGGAGCTTGCGTCCCTTGAACCTCATTCTCGACAGCGCATACGCCACGCACAGCACTATCGCGGACTGGAGCACGGCGTTGAAAAGCGCGATTATCAGAGTATTGAGATACCAATGCCAGAACGGCGTTTTCTCGGTCAGGAATATGAAATTCTTGAACGACCACTCCTTCGGGAACACATAGGTGACCATTGAGGTGGACTCGCCGCGGAACGCCTGGAAGATCAGGTAAACGAACGGGATGAGCCAGATAACGCACAGCACCGTAAGGAATATGTAGATAGCGATGCGTACCGCGCGCTCCTTTCCCGATTTGCTGGTGTATTTCTTCTTACTCACTGGAAATCCTCCTCATTCTTCATAGCGGGCGAAACGTTATAAACTATGAGCGAGATGACCGCCACGACGATAAATACGAGGATACCGATTACCGCCGCTATCTTGTAGTCGTTGTTGGTGACGGTCAGCGTATAGAGCCATGTGATGAGCAGATCGGTGCCTCCCGCGCCGCCCTGGAATTCCATTGTCTTCGGCGCGCCCGCGGTCAGCAGGTAGATGACGTTGAAGTTGTTTATGTTCGCCGTGAAGCTGGTCAGCAGGTACGGACCCGTCACGAACAGCATATACGGCAGCGTTATCTTCGTGAACTGCTTAATGCCCGAGGCTCCGTCGATCTTCGCGCTCTCGTAGAGGTCGGCGGGTATGTTCATCAGGACGCCGGTAGCGATGAGCATAAGGTACGGTATGCCGACCCACAGATTCACGACGAGCACCATTATGCGCGCCATGTCCTGCGTAGTCCAGAAGCCGATCTTATCGCTTATCCACCCCAATTGCAGCAGTATGTTGTTTACGATGCCCTCGTCGGAGAACATCTTCGATACCAGCAGCAGCGAAACGAACTGCGGAATGGCTATCGTCATAACGAGCGCGGTGCGGAAGACTTTCTTGAATTTGATGCCCTTGCGGTTGATGCAGATAGCAACGAACATTCCGAGGAAGTAGTTCGAGAATGTCGCCACAAGAGCCCATATCATAGTCCATATAAGTATCTCGCGGAACGTATAGGCGAACTTGTCGGAGCCCGACGCGTCGGTCGCAAGAATAGTCCGGAAATTCTCCAGACCTACCCACCCGAACAGCTTGTCGGGAGGCAGATGCGAGTAGTCGTAGTTGGTGAACGCTATCAGGATCATGAAGAAGATCGGGAGCACGGTGAACAGCGTTATACCAAGCAGCGGCACCGCAAGCAGGGTCTTGTAGTACTGCTCGTCGGTGAGGGACTTGAGGTCGTTTTTGAACGACTTCGGGCGCACGCCCTTTTCGATGAGCTTCTGCGCGGTGTAGTTCTGGCGAATGTTTATGAGCCATGTGTAGATGAAGCCGACTACAATGAAGATCGTAAGCACGCCGTACAGCAGTATCTTAAGGCTGTTGTCCTTGTATGTGACGACTTCGAGGCCGTAATCGTTGAGCGTCTTTATCGTCGCCTGCGTGCCGAGGTCTTTGAGTCCGTACAGATAGCCTCCGCCCATCGCGCACATGAACCAGATGAACAGACCCTCCATGAGCAGGAAGAGTATCCCCCTGCCTATCTGATGCCGGAAGAACTGCCCGAAGCCCATAACAAGAAAGGACAGTCTCGTTTTCCAGTCCCCGTCCGCGAATATCTTTCCTATGCCCGCGAAGAACCTCCCCACGGCGCATATCGCCTTCCAGATACCCAGCGGTATCTTTTTCAGGAAGTTCAGCACATTGCCCGGCAGCCTCACAAAGAATTGCCCCGCATTGTACAGCTTCCGCTTCATCGGCGGCAGACCCAGATATTCCAGTTCCGTCAGCTTGCTCATTCTCTCACCCTTTCTTCGTCGCTTGCGCTCGAGACCGGGGGGACCCGCGGTTGGGCCGGCGCCCGGTTCCCGCTGCCCCTACCGGCCCTCCACTCCGCCGGCCCACCGCCCATCGCCACC
>CAMVBT010000119.1 GCA_947165805.1 uncultured Clostridia bacterium | reverse complement strand
CGCAAGGTATTCGCAAAGGCTGCGGCAGGCGGGGAGATCACGGTCGCGTACATAGGCGGCTCCATAACCGAGGGCTACACCTTAAAGCCCGAGGAATGCTGGGCCAAGCTGACTTATGACTACCTGTGCGAAAAGTACCCCGATACGAAGATAAACTACGTCAACGGCGGCATGAGCGGCACCCCGTCAAGCCTCGGAGTGGTGCGTGCCGAGCGCGACATACTCGCGCCATGCGGCGACCCGGATATCGTGTTTGTCGAATTCGCGGTGAACGACTCGAAGGATAAGCTCTGCCGCGAGTCGTATGAGAGCCTTGTGCGGCGTTTCCTCGCGCTTGACAGCGAGCCTGCCGTGGCGCTGCTGTTCATGCGCACGGATAACGGCTATAACTGTCAGGAGCAGCAGAGCGCGATTGGCGCGCACTACGGGCTGCCGATGATAAGCCTGAACGACGGCCTCACATACGCGATAGACGAGGGGCTGATGACATGGGCGGACTACTCGAATGACGGAGCTCATCCGAACCCCGAGGGCGCGAAGCTGGTCGCGGAGATGATAGAGTATTTCTACGGACTCGCGGACGCGGGCGAAAATGACGACACGGCTCCGGAGATAACGGACGTGAGCGCGGTCGAGCCGCTGTACGGCGACGGTTACGTCAATATGCACATGCTCGACAGCAAGAACGTGACCCCCGTTTCATCGGGCGAATATATGACCGACAGGGAGATGCTCGGGACGTTCCCCAACGGCTGGTACCGCAAGGGCGGCGATAATCAGGGCATTTCGTTCGATCTGACGTTTGAGAGCCTGTTTCTCGTCTATCACTGCAACAAGAACAAGAAATACGGCACAGCGGAGGTATTCGTTGACGGCGAATACGTGTCGGAGATCATCTCAAACTCGGACGAAGGCTGGAACAACCCCGTTCCGCGCTTCATAAAGACGTTTGACGGAGTGGGCAGCCACAGAGTCGAGATAAAGATGAAGGACGGCGAAGAGGGCAATTACTTCGGGATACTCGCCCTCGGCATAACCGATTAAGGACATCTGACCCGCAAGGGTCTGACATAATTTAAAAATGAAAGGACTTAATAAAAATGGCAAAAGCAGTTGAAAAAAGCAAGGGCTTCATGAAGGAATTCAAGGAATTCGCTCTCAAGGGCAACGTAATGGACATGGCAGTCGGCGTACTGATCGGCGGCGCGTTCTCCGGCATCGTGACGGCGCTGACAGGTGACTTCATCAATCCTCTGATCGCTTCGGTAGGCGGCTCCGACATTGCCGGCATGATAAGACTGCCGTGGGTGGACTATACGGGGCTTGACGCCGACCAGATCAAGGCTCTCTCGCTCGATTACGGTCACTTCCTCACCACAGTCATCAACTTCCTCATCATGGCGCTTATCATCTTCCTGCTGATGAAGGGCATAAACAAGCTGATAGCTATGGGCAAGAAGAAGGAAGAGGAAGAGAAGGCCGCAGAGCCCGCTCCCGCTCCCGAGCCCTCCAAGGAAGAGCTTCTCCTCACCGAGATCCGCGATCTCCTCAAGGCACAGAACTCCAAGTAGTTCCCGACACCCGGAAAAATACGGATACAAAAAACCTGCTCCTTTCAGAAGAAGCAGGTTTTTGTTATTGAAGCCGTTGTTTACTTCTTGATAGTTACGGTCTCAACGTCGTCGTGTGCCGTGCGGTTCTCGGCGATAGCGGTCTTGAGAACGCGTATGCGGTTACGGTCGGAGCCTGTCTCGACTACGATAGTCTCTTCCTGTATGCTGAGGACTCTGCCGATGATGCCGCCGATAGTGACTACTTCGTCGGCTACCTGAAGGTTCTCGCGCATTTCTTTTTCCTTCTTTGCCCTTTTCTTTTCGGGTCTTATGAGCAGGAAGTAGAATACTACGAGCATGAGGGCGAGCGGTACTACCGTGAAAAGAATAGATGTGATGTTGTTCATTCCCGTTGCCGAGTCTGCTGCTGTCTGCTGTGCAAGTCTGATGATCTCTGTGTTCATGTTGTGTCCTTTCCTTGCGCGGAGCCCGCGCCCCCGATCCGTATCTTACTTTTCATCAATGGGCGGGTTTTCTGCCTCGCAGTTGTCATTTTTGTGTTTTTTGGTTTTGCTGCAAACTGCGCGGAGCCCGCGCTTACGTTCTGTCAGTCAGTTGCAATTATAAACTGTTTTTCTATTATACTATATTTTTTCCATAATTGCAAGCTTTTTTTATCGGATAATATATCTTTCATATCCGAGCTCGCCGAGAAGTGCTATTATCCGGGTCTTTTCGGCATCGTCGAAGCCCGTTCCGTCGATCACCGGGACGATCGGCAGACCTCCGGTCTTTTTTTCGGCGAGAGAGAGCACCGTTTCCGTGAAGCTACGGGCTTCCGCGGGATATCCGGCGTCCGCAGTCAGCGCTTTTCTGTCTATCACGAGGGCAATGCTGTTCCCCGCGAGTTTTGATGTATCGCAGAGAGCCTCGGCTGTTCGGCCGAAGGGCGTTTCCAGCACATCGGAAGCGTTCATCTCTATGACATAGCCCGTCTTCACGACATTGTAAAGCATATTGTATCTGTCGGAGCGGAAGTACTTTTCGTGTATATATTCCCTGTCATAGTCCTGAAAATCGGGGAATACAAGGTCGGTAACAATGATATCGCCAAAGCCCGCCATTGCGAGCTCGGCGGTGATCTGCGCGTTGTACTCGCGGGTCGCGGAGCTCTCGGGATTTGCCCAGCGCTGCGGCGAACCGCCGGTATAGTCGAGCCACGACACGTCGCCCTCGTTCTTGATCTTATAGCTCATATCCGTAAAGGTCATACAGCCCGACTGATCGGCGAGCAGTGACATCTGCGCGACCGGTATCATTTTGTTTTCCTCGAACACCGCGATTATCTCGTCGGCGGTCATTCCGCCCTTTATGATATCCTCGGTGTCTTTGATACCGCTCTTATAGTGCAGTATGCCCTTTCTGTCCTTCAGCTGTACGACACCGGCGTTGTAGCCGGCGGCCTTCGTCTTTGCGAGCACGGCGGACAGCGAGGAGCGATTCGCGAGAGCGCTCGTCGGTATCTCCGCGGCGGCGATCACAGTGGGCTCGTTTACCTCGGCTATGTCGGTAACGCCGTCGGCAGTGCCGAACACCTCCGTGTTTTCCGGTACCGTGGTCGTATCGGCGGCGGTGCTTTCGGCAGGCTGGCTCTCCTGCGCCCGGACATAGGAATCGGCGGGAGTCCAGTCGGGCATCTCCTTGGTGCCGATGCTGCCGATATAGTCGAGCAGGGGCTTTCCTATGCAGAACCCGAGGAACGCGAGAGCGCCTATCGCTATCGCGAGAACGACAGTTCCGAACACCTTCTGTTTCGCTGTTTTCCTGCGGCGGTACAGATTTTTTGTTTTCTTGATCTTCCGACCGTAATGTTTGCGCTTGTTCAAAGCTGATTATCTCCTTTGTGAACGGCTCCCGGTCACAGTGCCGAGGTCGTGTAGCCCGTAAATGCGTAGAATGCCAATGAGAGTATGCCGACATAGACCAGCATACCGGGGTAGCCTCTGAAGGCTGCCGGGACCAGCGGCGAGTTGAGCCTGCCTGCTGCGGTGTAGAGCAGATAGGCGGCCATAAGGAAGCCTATGCCCGTTCCGAGCCCGTAGCCTATGTAGGCGAGTATATCCCCGCCCTGCTGCGAATTCAGGAACAGCGCGCCTATTACCGAGCAGTTGAACACCGAAAGGTGAACGTACTTTTTCAGCGATCTGAACACCTTCGGGAACAGAGCCCATATCAGCACCAGAGTCCCTATATATACTACAGCCGTCACAAGAATGTACAGCAGCGGCATTATTATCCTGTATGATTCATTCTGTGCCAGAAGCGAGTCAAATATCCATATTATCGCGGACGCGACAGTCGTTGTGTAGGTGATGGCCGCCGCGAAGCCGAACATATGCTCCTTTTTGCGGGAGGCATACAGCAGCACGTTCACGCCGAGAGCGCGTTCGAATATCGAGTTCTGCGCGAAAATGGCGATGAGAGCCGCCGATATCATATTAAGAAATGTTTCCATCGTCGTCGATCTCCTCCGGGCTGTCGTCTGCGGCTGCCGGAGTCTCCGGCTCTTCGCCGCTGCCGGCGTTTTCCGGTTCTCCGGGCTTGCCGGTCATTTCCTGACCCTCGGCTATGATAGCCTCAAACGCCTCGAGCACATCGCGGTTGCTGAGGAATTCCATATCCAGCAGCTCGTTGACGTTTCTGGCTTTTTTGGCTGTTGCCTTGTAAATGCGTATCTTTTCCTTTTCGGGCTTATTGTGCCTGCCGACGAGGAATTCACCCATATCTTCGGCATATTCCGCGAGCGAGTCTTTTTCCGCTTCGCCGGCGTGAGCCTTGCGGTAGTTGTACACCGCTCTGAAAAGCCCCGCGCCGATGCCTACGAACAGAAAGCCTCCGAAGGTCGTTTCCATAGCGGGTATCGTGAACGGCACAGATATCTCGGCTCCGCCTATCGTTCCCGAAGCCATGAGCTCACGGAGCACGCCGGTGGCTGTGCAGGAGATATCGAAGCCTATGATGAATATTATCACGTCCGCGGTCATAAGGCCCGCCGGCTCGAGGTAGAAGCGCGTTTCCGTCTTTGATAGTATCAGTGAGTTCGTTATCAGAATGGGCAGGTAAATTCCCGCCGCAGATATGATGCTCTGATCGAAGACAGCCTCCGTCAGCAGTATCACGGGAATATAGAACACCGCGGCAGCCACGGTGTACAGCGTGACTCTCACGGTATATACGATAGTGCGCGGTATGCTCCTGCACACAAGAATGGTCAGCAGCGACACGAGAGAGAACACAAAGCATACCGCAAGGCTCTTCTGGAGCGTTGTGGTGCAGGCTATGACCGGTGCCGTGAGCAGGCCGCTCATGAACACCATATTCTGTTTGAAAAGGCCGTCGCCGAGGTTGATGCGGTTTTCCATGTTTTTACGATCCCTGCTTGTTGTTCTTCTGCTGCGAACGCTTTCTGGGCTGCTTTATGATGTGCTGCACTTCCTGCTTGGGATCCTCGGTCTTTTTCGGGGTCTCACGCTTGTTGTGCTCTATCATGCTGCGCATGGCGTTCATGTAGTTGTTTTCTTCTTCTCTTATCTGCTTTCTGCGGACGTTTTCGTCCTTTTTCTTCTTTATTCTGCGGTTATCCGCAAATCTCGATATAATATTGTTTCTTTTGCGGTTGATCTTTGTGACCTTATTGTCTATGGGCGGCATATTATAGTTCGTTGCGGGAACAATAATTTCCATAGTATCGGTGAGTTTCGGGGTGTGGCCGCTCTCGGCGTCGCTGCGGAGCCGCTCGTATCTGCCCATATTGCTGCGCAGATATCCGAAGAGCTGTCTGAACTTCCGCGCGATGTAGGCACACAGGTCATCGAGCCTCAGCGAGAAGGCGTTCGCCAGCAGCAGTACGAAGATGAACGAGCCCTCGACCTTGCCGAAGTGCCTGAAAAGGCAGCCTATGATGCCTATGACTATTCCGTAGACGATCTTGCCGGCGTAGGACTTGGGGAGGGTCTGTGGGTCACTTGCGAGGAACACGAACCCGAACAGCAGGTATCCTCCGGAAAGCTCCAGCATCAGGGTCTCTCCGATATTGGAGAATGCCGGGAAAAGCGCTGTCAGCGCGCAGTAGGAGCCGAGACCGAACACGGTGACGAGCAGCGACATCGACCGCCTGCACAGCAGGCAAACGCCGCATACCATTATAACGAGCACATGGGTCGTACCCATAGGCCCCGCGAAGTTCCCGAGCATGATATTCTCGAAGGAGACTGTCGGCGCGGTACCCAGCTTGAGCAGATAGCTCTCGATACCCGAGACCAGCGGCACGCCCGCTTCGCCCCACAGCTCCGGTCTGCTGCCCACGGCGGGGTACAGCAGCATATCGCCGGGATAACAGATTATCAGGAACGCTATGGCAACGCAGGTCGGGTTGAAAATGTAGTTATCCTTGCCTCCGAAGACGTGCTTGACCGCTATCGCGAGCAGCGCTCCGCCCGCTACAATGCCGTAGTGTACGGACGAGGGCATCATCAGAGCGATGCACATTCCCGCGGCTATGGTCGAGAGGTCTTTCGGGTTGTAGACTTTTTTTGACATCCTGCAGAATATCATATCCGCCAGCATACAGATAATGACCGAGCCTGCGCAGAGTATGGCGGCGCGGGTGCCGCTCTGCCATACGCTCAGCCCCATGAGTGCCGCGAGGCACACGAGCTGATCGCCGTATATGGACTTCTGCTTGCGCCGGGGAGCCGGCGGCTGCACATTGTAGGTCTTTACGTCGCTGTCGAATTTATCCAGCAGTTCAAATGTATTATCGGACATATTCACCTTTTATTTATTAATTATGATCGGTAACTGGCAGTATAAAACCGACAATTATCGGGTCCGCCGCGCGGACGGCATGAGCTGTGACAAAGAAAAAATCAACAGATCATCAAACATTTATTATTGTATGCTTATTAAAATATGCGGCGAAGCCGCTCCACAATTGTCAATTATCAATTGTCAATTGTCAATTATAAAAAGGGGGGTAATTTCTTGTTTTATGACACACTCAGCGAAAATACCGTCAAGATCACTCTGACGAGCCGGGACATGAGCGACTATGCGATCGCCCGTGAGAGCCTTCTCGACCGGAGCGCCGAATCGAGGCGCTCGCTCACCCGTTTTCTGAAACGCTTTCAGTCCGAGAACGAGCTGTTCCGGGGCAAGAGCGCCGACAGGCTGTTTCTTGAGGCGTTCCCGTCCGACGACGGGGGCTGTGTTATGTATGTATCGACACTCGGGGGCGGGAGCCTGTCCGACACCGCGGGTACGGATACTGCCGTGACACTGATGTGCGGTCCCGGTACGCTCTCCGATATCGCGCATTTCGGCACTGCGGCCGCAGGAATATCGTCATGCTCTTCGCTGTACCGGGTCTCCGGAGGCTGGTGCCTCGTGGTCACGGCAAAGCAGCCGGAAGCCGGGCGCCTGTCAAGGATAGCCGCGGAGTACGGCGAGCTGTCCGATGACAGCGTCGATATTGCCAGCGTCTGCGAGCACGGCACGCTTGTGTGCGGCGAAAATGCCGCCGCGGTGCTCGGAGCGCTCGCTTAGGCGTTTTTCAGGCTTTCCGCCGCGGCGCGCATATCTTCGGCGCGGAACAGGTAAGTTCCCGCGACGAGCACGTTTGCGCCCGCTTCCTTGACGAGCTTCGCGGTCTCGGGATTTATCCCCCCGTCGACCTCGATATCCTTGTCCGGTGCGAGAGCGCGCAGTTCCCTGATCTTCGGCAGCATATCGTGCATGAAGCCCTGTCCGCCGTAACCCGGTTCCACGGTCATCACAAGTATCATGTCGGCGTCGTTCAGGAACGGCACTGCGGCCGAAGCGGGTGTGCGGGGCTTCAAGGCTATGCCCGCGCTCAGCCCGAGGCTGTGTATCTCACGGAGGACCGCCGATGTGTCGCACCGGCTTTCCGCGTGTATCGTTATGTTGTCGGCGCCCGCGTCGGCGAGCGTCTGCGCGTTCT
>CAMVBT010000118.1 GCA_947165805.1 uncultured Clostridia bacterium | reverse complement strand
TCTTTTCGAGCGTGATTATCTGTGTATCCGACGGGGAGTTGATACCCGCGAGCCGCGAAGCCTGTCTGATGACTGCTTTCCCGAAAATGTTGCGGACATCGCGTCCGTTGCCGAATGTTTCGCCGCGGTTCTCATACATCCGCGTGAACTTTTCTTTTATCGCAATTTTCATATCGTCACCCCGTTAAATCCATATCATTATTATACCACATCTTAAAGCCCGGCGCAATAGTTTCGGCAGTTATTCTGCATAAAAACCTCTGTCTTCTTTTGTACAATTCGCGGATTTTTTCCGGACAACGGTAAAATGCCCCCAAATATCAATGGGGATCCGTCCTTAAACTGCAACGACAGATCAAGGGCCGGGAACCGCATCGGGTATTCCTGCCCGAGCCTCTGATCCCGGCTGTGATTTTCATTCGGGAAGAAATATGATTGACTTTTTTATCAGGTGGTGATATAATAATAAAAGAGTCTGCGGCATCGTCCCGAAAACATCGGCTGTATGCGGGACCGCCTGCCGCGCGGATATATAAAGACATCGATATTATAACTTTACCGGAGGTAGAATTATGGAAAGCATCAAAGAAATTTCTGCTCGTATCCGTGAATTGCGGGAAGTGTGTGATTACACCCCGGAAAAGCTTGCGGAAGAACTCGGGATCTCCGCCGAGCTGTATGCCGAATATGAGCAGAACGGGGATTTCCCGATAAGCGTCATCTATGAGATAGCCAACAAATTCGGAGTCGATTTCAACGAGCTTATCACCGGGGAACCGAGTCATATAGATACTTATCAGGTCGTTCGCCGCGGGCAGGGGAAAACAGTCAGCCGTTTTCCCGGATACCGTTTCAAGGATCTGGCGTTCCGCTATTCAAACAAGATCATGCAGCCCCTGCTTGTCACGCTCGAACCGTCCGACGAGCCCGCCGAGCTCGTTACTCACACCGGTCAGGAATTCAACCTCGTCCTCAAGGGCAGCATAGATGTCGTTTTCGAGGACAAGGTGATCACTCTGAATGAGGGTGATTCCGTATATTTCAACCCGACATACCCTCACGGTCAGCGCTGCCATGGCGACTCCAAGGCAAGATTTCTTACCATGATCGCTGAATGATCCGCGAACTTATCTGATAAAGGAGAGATTTGTTAAAATGCTTTTAGACCGCTATCTTCCCCGTATAGAATTCGATTCTTACGAGGATTTTGTCGAAAACTACCGTGTAAACGTACCCGATGATTTCAATTTCGGCTGGGACATCGTTGACGAATGGGCAAAGCAGGAACCCGACAAAAAAGCTATGCTCTGGCTCAGTCACGACAAGCAGGAGCGTACCTTCACCTTCACCGATATATCGAGGCTCTCGAACCGTGCCTGCCACTATTTCCGCAGTCTCGGGCTCAAAAAAGGCGATGTTGTCCTTCTTATCCTCCGCCGCCGCTGGGAGTACTGGGTAATAGCCACGGCGCTGCATAAGCTCGGTATCATACTTATCCCGGGCAATCTTCTGTTTACCGCTCACGATATCGCCTACCGCGGAAATATGGCGGAGATATCCGCGATCATCGCCTGTGATGATGAGTATATCCGCGCCCAGATAGACAGTGCCGCTCCCGAGATAAAAACTCTCGGCAAGAAAATCGCCGTTGCCGAGCCCCGTGACGGCTGGGATTTCTTCGAGGACGAGATAGAGAAGTATCCCGATACCTTTGAGCGTCCCACCGACGATCAGGCTACAAAGACCGATGATATAATGCTCATATACTTCACCTCCGGCTCCACGGGTATGCCGAAAATGGTGTGCCATAACTTCGCATACCCTCTCGGTCATATTGTTACCGCAAAGTATTGGCATCAGGTACAGGAAAACAAGCTGCACATGTCGATCTCGGATTCGGGCTGGGCTAAATTCGGCTGGGGCAAGATCTACGGTCAGTGGATCTGCGGTGCTGTACAGTTCGTTTATGACTTCACCGGACGCTTCGATGCAAAGGACATGCTCTCTGTTATAAGCAAGTACAAGCTCACTACTTTCTGCGCTCCGCCTACCATGTACCGCTTCATGCTGCAGGAGGATATGACGCAGTACGACCTCTCTACCATCGAGAACTTCTGCAACGCCGGCGAACCGCTCAATCCCGAGGTATTCAACCGCATCTATGAGCTGACCGGCAAAAAAATGCGTGAAGGCTTCGGGCAGACCGAAGGCTCCGTACTTATCGCAAACTTCCCGTGGATCGACCCAAAACCGGGCTCGACGGGAAAGCCTTCTCCGCTTTATAATATCCACCTTCTCCGCCCGGACGGCACCGAGACCGACGACGGTGAGGAGGGAAGCATCATGGCCTGCGATATAGACAAGCATCATCCCACCGGGCTTTTCTGCGGATACTATAAGAATCCTGAGCTGACCAAGGCTGTGCTCGGCGGTGCCAACTATGATACCGGCGACGTTGCGTGGCGCGATTCTCACGGATATTACTGGTTCGTAGGCAGGAACGATGACGTTATCAAATGCTCCGGATACCGTATCGGGCCGTTCGAGGTCGAAAGCGCGCTGCTCACGCATCCTGCCGTGGTCGAATCTGCCATAACCGGCGCTCCCGACCCGATAAGAGGTCAGGTCGTAAAGGCGACCGTAGTTCTCGCGAAGGGCTACACCCCGTCCCCCGAGCTTACAAAGGAGCTGCAGGACCACGTTAAGCGCGAGACCGCTCCCTACAAGTATCCCCGCGTTATCGAATACGTTGACGAGCTTCCGAAAACTCTCGGCGGTAAGATAAAACGCGCACAGATCAGACATCACGATGAGGAGAACCTGAAATAAAAGATATCCCGGGCAGTACCAATAAAAGATATCCCGGGCAGTACCGAAGTGCGGTACTGCCCGGGTGTTTTTATTTTCCTATTATCACCGAAACGACAAACACGCCGTTATCGGGTACGAATGAATGATCGCCGCCGTACTTCTCGATAATGTGCCTTACGGAGCTGATACCGATGCCGTTACCCTTGTGCTTGGACGAAAGAAATCTGCCGTTCTCGGTAATGTGCGGCTCTATCTTATAGTTGTTCTCGATGATGAAGGAAAGCTGTTCGGGATCATGCTGATAGCTGCCCGCTATCCTGATATACCGCTTTCCGTCAACATATTTACAGGCTTCGACCGCGTTTTCGAGGATATTCCCGAACATAACGGCGATGTCGGGCTTTTCGATAAAGCAGAGCTCGGGGAGCGTAATGTCTGCCGAAAATTCTATATCGTATTTCAGCGCTGTTTCCGAAAAATATGTCAGTACCGCGTTGAGCGTATCGTTCTCGCAGTATATGAGAGACTGGTCGTGAAGTATCGGGGCGGGGTATGACGCTATAAGCTCATCGAGAGCCGAAAGATCGCCGTTTTCCCGTATCTGTTTCAGGAGCACCACATGATGCCGCAGGTCGTGATTGGTGCGGCGCATATCCTCCAGACGCTCTTTCATGGTATCATACTGCATCTTCTGCAGTTCAAGCTCGTGATTTTCGGCCTGAAGCCGGGCGCTTTTTTCATATACCGTCGAAAGCCGGACGATAGTGCGGTAGATAAGCACCGAGCCCGCGTCTATCAGCAGCAGATACCCCGTGCTGAGCGGGTCGAGAGCGTTTTCGAGAGCGGGCTTGCCGGGGGTATAAAAATGCTGCGTCCATATAATATAGAAAACGCCCGGGATAAGCCACAGATACCGCCAGAGATATACGCTTGCGGAGGACTGCTCGGAATCGGGATCGTAGTCCGCCGTTATGTCCTTGAAGATCAGCAGATATACCGCCGTTATCAGTATCGCGAGCACGGGTATCATAAAGAGCGAATAGGTGAAATGATACCGCAGCAGAGCCTCCTGCGGGAAGAAAATTCCCTCAAGGCACTTGGAAACGACTATGACAAGATTTCCGAGATCCATAAGCATGAGGACTGTAAATACGAGCTTGCCGAAGCGCTCCTTTACTGCGAGAAAGATAAACCCGATGTATATCACCGAGATGATGACATCAAAGACCGGGCTTTGCACATAAGGCGAAAAGAAACGGTAAGTATTGAGCGACACCTGTGAGATCACAGCGGCGGCAAGCAGCAGCATCGTCACCCGTCTGCCAAATCTCCACCGTCCTCTGAAAGAGAACAGAACGAGCATCATATACGGAAACGAATTGAGAAATGTATATAAAAGCGCTTCCCAAACGGAAAAATCTGTTTTCATAAAACGCACCTTCCATGATATCGGATAAGATATATGATAGCATAAAAAGGCACTAAAGTCAACATTTGTATTTCGTGCACAGTTTTGCGTTTTTGGTGCATTATTTGACACAAACGATAAAATTTGTGATATAATACAAAAAAGTATGAACGAAAGGGATACATGATATGCCGGAAACCGCTCAGACTCGTATCAGACCATATACATATCCTGATTGTTTTCGCACGCCCGTGAACGGGACTGTGTTTCCTTACCGTGCAAACAAAAAACACTCCGGAGCCCTGCTGACCGGCAGGGTCTTGGAGTGTTTTTATCTTATTATACGAGGAGCAGATGAATGAGAGTAGCAGTATGTGATGACAACGCAAAGGACGCGAGCAGTATCAGATTTGCGCTTATGGGGATAGCGGGCACTATGGAGATAGACTGCTTCGACAGCGGGAGAGCCTTTCTCGGAAGTGTCAGAAGCGGCGCTTTCTATGACCTTGTGTTCATGGACATATATCTGGGCGAGGAAAACGGAATGGACATCGTTCGCAGTATGCAGGAGATCACTCCCGCGACACAGGTCATTTTCAGCACCACAAGCACCGATCACGCGGTCGAGGCTTTTGATGTGAACGCGGCGGGGTATCTCGTCAAGCCGTACTCCGAAGCCGATGTCGTAAAGGTGTTCGCAAGGGCGGGGCTTCGCAGGGAAAATACCGACGAAACGGTACTGCTGCGCTCCGGAACGGACATGACGGTATTCCGTGTATCCGATGTCGTCAGGATAGAGAGCGACAGGCACTACACGGTGATAACAGTCAAGAACGGCAATGTCAGCCGCTTTCATATCGGTTATTCCGAAGCAGCCGTGCTTTTCAAAAACGGTTTTGTGGAGGTAAAGCGCGGGATAACCGTAAATATGGCATATATCGAGCGTATAAAAGCCTCCGTTGTTTATATGACCGACGGGAGCAGCTACAGATTGGGGCGTCAGAAAAAGGACGAGGTAATACGCCAATACACAGCATTTGCACTGAATAAAGGCAGATGAATATGGGCATTGTGACTAAATCTTAACATTTTTTCAGAAATTTCAAAAAACATTATCCCTTTTGTGTTTTTCTGCAACTTAATAAACAGAAAGACGAACGGGGAAGGAGGACGGAATGGAACAGCGATTACGTCAGATGTACGAATATCAGCGGTTCGAGAATGATCCGAGACTGAAAAAGATGCTTGACGACGCGCTGAGCCGCTATGACTTCTCCGGAGGCGAGGGCAGGCTCCCGGACGACGATGCCGCACTTCTGAACGCCGCAGGGACGACAACAGCCGACCCGCACAAAAAGGAGAAACTCTCATGACAGCGGCGGTCATAGACTGGGCGGCGGTCTATAAGCAGTACGAGCCGAAGGTCAGAGCCTACATAACGGGCCGTGTCGGGAATGCCGAAGACATCAGGGACCTGTGCGCCGATGTGTTTTGTGAAGTGATGAAGCAGAAGGACAGGTTCAGCGGTGAGGAAAAAGCCGTTTCAAGCTTCATATTCGTAATAACAAAGCGTACTGTGGCGAAATTCTACCGCTCATATCGTCCGACAGACGAGATGCCGGAGGATATGGCGGACGAAACAGACATAGAGCAGCAGACCATTGACGCTCAGACGCTCGAACGGCTCGCGGACGCTCTCGAACAGCTTGACGAACGGCTGCGCGACATCATCTCACTGCATTACTACGGCGGGAAAACGCTGACCGAGATAGCGTCGGCAATGGGTATGTCCTACCCGAACATGAAGATACTGCACAAAAAGGCGCTGACACAGCTCAAAAAGCTGATAGGATAACAAAACGCCCGAACGGGCGGAAAGGAATACCGTATGAAAACTATCGAAGAATTTATCGGGCAGGATCGCTGACGACGATGCGGAGGCCGTTGCCGGCGGTAGTTTCCGGGGATTTATAAAGTCCCTTATACCGTTTATCGAATAAATGAACGGGACTTTGCCGGGCTGAATTGCCGGAACATTCACCCGGTGCGGACCGCTGCGGCGGTCAAAGATAAACACGGTCATTTGCCGCGAAAGGCGGCTCAGGATAGAAAATTGCCCGAACGGGCGGAAAGGAGTTTTTTTATGAAAACAATCGAAGGATTCATTAAGGAGATCGAGGGCAGCGAAGCTCTCAAAAACGAGCTGAAAGCTGTCAAGGACAAGGACGCTCTTGCAGAGTTTCTCAAAAAGAACGATGTTGACGGAACAGTTGAGGATTTCGGTAAGGCTATAAAGGCAAAGACCGAAGCAGAGGGCGAGCTTCCCGACGACGACGCGGAAGCCGTTGCGGGCGGCAAGCATTGGTGGGAATTCTGGAAATAATTTTTTGTCGTGATCGTTCAGAGCAACGGAAAACGGTGCCGCCGGTTATCCGCGGTTGCACCCACGGTAATAAGCCGCAGACACGGTTTAAGATAATACAGACGGACGAAAGGGGCTTTGTAAACATTGACCCTAAGCTGGCGGAGGTCATTAAGGGGATCATAGACTCTCTCACCGACGAGCAGAGGGAAAAAGCGAAGACGTGCAAGAATATGGACGAGCTGATGGAGTTTGCGGGCGTGAAAGGCGTCGAGCTGCCCGGTGAGGTGCTTGACATGGTCTCCGGCGGCTGCGGTGACGGTGAATATATAGTTCCCGATAAACCAAGTCTCTATAATTATTGCGGAAGGCTGTTGCCGGGTGAGCAGGTATTGGTGTGTCCTGCGCTGTGATAACTCTGAAAAAGGACTGTACACGATCACGCTCACGGGCGGCGAGCCGATGCCGCACCCGCGCTTTCACGACATTGTGCGCGCGCTCGGCATACTCGATTCCACCGAGAAAACGGGGAAAATGGACTGCTTCGGCTGCGACCCGCTCGCCTGCCTTTTCTGCAAGGGCGGCTGGTACGAAAGAGTACAGGAACGGCTGAACGGATCTAAAAAAATATAAGGATTTAAACTGATCGGGAGGAAAACACTATGAAGAACGCAAAGGAATTTATCAAGGAGATGGAAAACAACGAGGCCCTCAAAAAAGAACTCAAGGCTATCAATGAACCGGACGCTCTTGCGGCATTTCTCGAAAAGAACGGTGTAAGCACATCGCTCGAGGACTTTGCGGAGGCTGTAAAGACTTCAATGGTGGACGGCGAAGAGGGTGAGATCAGCGATGATGCCGCCGAGGCTGTCGCAGGTGGACTCTGGCCGTTTGCCGCAAAATGGTGGCCGTTTTAGTGATGACGACAAAATAACATTTCCCAAGCGGGCGGAAAGGAGTTTTTTATGAAAACTAGCGAAGGATTCAGTAAGGAGATCGAGGGCAGCGAAGCTCTCAACAACGAGCTGAAAGCTGTGAAGGACAAGGACGCTCTTGCAGAGTTTCTC
>CAMVBT010000117.1 GCA_947165805.1 uncultured Clostridia bacterium | reverse complement strand
GTAGCGTTCATAAGCACGAACGATGCGTTGTACCAGTTCATGACGAACTACATCTAGCGCAGTAAGCTCTATTACAGCGATCCCGCTTACGTCCTTCAGGACATTGATTGCTTCCACCAATCCGCTTTTCTTGTCTTTGGGGAGATCTGTCTGGGAGACATCGCCTGTTACGACACAGCGGGAATGATTGCCCAGACGCGTCAGGAACATCTTCATCTGTTCGGGAGTGGTGTTCTGTGCTTCGTCAAGTATTATGAAGCTGTCGTCGAGCGTTCTTCCTCTCATATACGCAAGCGGTGCCACTTCGATTATGTTCTTTTCAAGGTTGCGCTGATAACTTTCTGCGCCCATCATATCGAAAAGCGCGTCATACAGCGGCCTGAGATACGGATCGACCTTGTTCTGAAGGTCACCCGGCAGGAATCCGAGCTTCTCGCCCGCCTCTACCGCGGGTCTTGTCAGGATTATGCGGTTTATCTCGTGCGCCTTGAAAGCCTTGACCGCCATAGCTACGGCTAGATAGGTCTTGCCTGTGCCGGCGGGGCCTATGCCGAATACTATCGTGTTCTTCTTTATGCTCTCAACGTATTTTTTCTGTCCTATCGTTTTGGCTTTGACCGGTTTTCCGGTAAATGTAACGCATACCGTGTCGCCGCCGAGCTCGGAGACCTGTTCCTCGGCCCCCTCATTGACCAGCCCTATGACATAGCGGACGCTCATATCCGTGATCGGTTCGCCGCGGTCTATCAGTTCCAGCAGACTGTCTATCGCTTTTTTAGCGCTTGCCGCGCGGTCTTCCTGACCGATTATCTTGACAAGCCCGTCACGGCTGAATACAGACACTCCGTACTCCTTCTGTATAAGCCCGATATTCGAGTCAAGATCGCCGAACAGCGCGTGGAGCTTTTCCATATCATCGACCTGCGTTGTAAGTTCTGTCATCAAAGTATTCCTTTCGTAAGATATGGCAATATATAGTATATTATATCACAAACCGATTACAAAATAAAGTGTTTTTTGCAATTTTTTCAAAATATTCTCATCGGAAAGACCTGTAAAAGCCCCGCGATATTGACATAACAAAGGAAATGGTGTATAATATCTTAGGAAAATCTACCGAAAGAAGTAAATCTATGAAATTCATCGACTGCCCGCCCTATCTTCAGGAATATCTGAATTATATAGAGACCGTAAAGCTTCGTTCACAGCTCACGGTAAAGAATTATTATACAGATATAAAACTGTTCCTGCGTTTTCTGAAAGTGAACAACGGGCTTGCCAATGAAGATGATTTTGATAATATCAGGATAGAAGACACGCCCGAGGAGCTTGTGAAGAAAGCTACACTGACCGATCTGCTCGCTTTTCTCACTTATACTTCATCGGAACGTGAGAACAAGGCACAGGCAAGAGCGCGGAAGGCTGTTGCTCTGAGGCAGTTCTTTAAATACCTGACGGTAAAGAAGATGTGGTTCGAGGTCAGTCCGGCGCAGAATCTGGAGCTTCCCTCACCGAAAAAGACTCTGCCGAAACACCTGACCATAGAACAGGCGACCGAGCTGCTTAAGACCTGCTCCGACTTCAAGGACTGGAGCGACTACCGTGATTACTGTATGATAACATTCTTTCTGAACTGCGGTATGCGTCTTTCGGAGCTTGTGGGTATCAATATAACGGACTATATCGACACCAAAGAAGGCGGCGTCAGGGTACAGCGCATCAAGGTACTCGGAAAAGGCAGCAAGGAACGTATCGTCTACCTCAATCCTGCCTGTGTTGCCGCTTACAATAATTATATAAAGGTTCGTCCGGATACCAAGGACAAGGCGCTTTTCATCAGCAAACGCCTGAAACGCATATCCAACCGCCGCGTCGAGCAGATAATCGATGAAAAGCTCAGGCTGTCAGGACTCAGCGGAATGGGTTTTTCGGTACATAAGCTGCGGCATACGGCAGCGACACTAATGTATCAGAACGGGGTCGATGTCAGGGCGCTGAAAGAAGTACTTGGTCACGAAAACCTCGATACCACGCAGATATATACCCATGTTGCAAACGAACAGATCAGAAACGCCATGAATAAAAATCCGCTTGCGGGTATCACTTCGGAAGTATCATCTCCGGAAAACGACAGCGGCAATAAAAAGGAATAAGTTTTATGACTCATGGTTCGCTTATTATGCTTCTGATAAGCAGCGGAGTTATGTTACTGCCGGCTGTACCGTTTGCTGTAAAAATTATCCGACAAATGATCGCCCTGAAAAAAGGAAAGCCTTATCGCTCCGGGCAATGCTTTGACAGACAGAACGGAACCGTTCGCGTACAATGGACAGATGATGAGGGTATCGCACATGATAAGGTATTTCAGCTCCGTCCCCGTCTGAATATTATCTATTATCCAAGGCACTCTCATATTACGGAAGTAACTGTTTACAGTTATAAAAATATGTCTTCTTTAGGCAAAGACTCTGTTCTCGGCGACCTTTTTATGCTTTTGATATGGATAGCGGGGATAATTATTCTGTGGCTATATGCTATCATAAGATCTGATCTGTTAAACGCCTGATCATTAGGTAATTATTTAATTATATTATATAATACAAAAAAGAAAGAAGTGTAATTTATCATGAACATTGCTGTCGTAGGACTCGGACTTATCGGAGGCTCTTTCTGCAAAGCCCTTAAAAAGCATACCTTCCACCACATAATGGGCATTGACCTTGACAAGGAGGCCATAAAAAAAGCGCTGGATTACGGCGCTATCGATGAAGAGATCACTCCGGACAGACTGAACGAGGCTAACCTTACCATAATATGCCTTTACCCCGAGGCTATCGTAAACTTCGTCAAGAAGAATGCCGATAAATTCAAGAAGGGCGGCATAGTCATAGACTCCTGCGGTATAAAGGAATATGTCGTGACCGAATGTACCCCCGTGCTTGAAGAACAAGGCGTTATCTTCGTAGGCACTCACCCCATGGCGGGACGCGAATTCTCCGGATTCGACTACTCGCAGGACGATCTTTTCAAGGGTGCAAGCTTTATTATTACCCCTACGGAAAAGACACCACAGATAGCCGTTGACCTGCTCCAGACCCTCGCTGGGAGCATTGAGTTCGGAAAGGCTGTCGTTTCCACACCTAAAAAGCACGATGAGGTAATAGCCTACACATCGCAGCTTGCTCATGTCGTTTCAAACGCCTATGTAAAGAGCCCGGTAATGCTCAATTACGACGGCTTCTCCGCCGGGAGCTTCCAGGATCTTACCCGTGTGGCAAAGCTGAATGAGTATATGTGGTCCGAGCTTTTCATGTGCAACAAGGAAGCTCTGCTGAAAGAGATCAACTGCATACTCGATCATATCACCGAATACCGTGACGCTATGGTCAACAACGATACCGAAAAGCTCATTGAGATACTGCGCGACGGACGTGTGCTGAAAGAAAAGAGCATCGAAATATACGGCAAAGGAAAATAAAGTCTGAAAATCAGAGATTTTCAGACTTGCGCTTTAATGCTCCCGGTCGGAGCGACCGGGTTTTGCTGCGCAAAAACACATCAAAGCAAAGGAGCGGTACCCTTACGGGTGCAGATCATAAATATGAGTAAAAGCAGCAAACTCGCATTCAGCGTCGCGTTCTGCGGTATAGTTTCCGCGCTTGCCGTCATCGTTATGTTCCTGAGCCTGATACCGTCGTTTGCCTACGCGGTGCCGGCGCTTGCGGGCATGGTGATATGGACGGTAAGCGAACACATGAAAGTCAAGTGGGCTTATCTGTGCTATGCGGCGGTAGGGCTTCTCTCATTCATGCTTATCCCGGAGATCGAGGCTAACCTGTTCTATATATGCTTTTTCGGTTACTATCCTACGCTTTGTATCGTGCTGGAGAAGATAAAGAACAAATTCCTTTGCTTTTTTGTCAAGCTGGCGATATTCAACGCCGCGGTTATCGTTGCGTACAATATTACCATTTTTGTTCTTTCGGCAGAGGAAATGCTGGAAGGGCTTGAGGGCTTCGGAGAATATGCCGTGCTTGTTTTCTGGGGCATCGGAAATGTTGCATTCATAATCTATGATTTTGCCATGAAAACTATAAAACAGGCATATATCAAGGTGATAAAACCAAAGGTCGCTTCAAAACTGAAATAAAAAAACGGAGCTTTTACAAGCTCCGTTTTTTGATGCTTCGGGTAATTTATAAATAATGTGTCCTCAATAACTGCCTTTCGGCAGTTATTGTTCCAAAGTCCTCAAAGAGGACTTTGGAAAGCCTTAAAATACGCTTTCAGCGCCTTTTTAAGGCGGACACATTCCTTGATGTCAAGCTCATTCCGCCCTGTGGGCGGACAAAAGTGCAAGGAAAATTTGTATATTTCAGGATTTTCCTTGCACTTTTGCAACCGTGAAAAGTCTTCAAGCTGCGCTATGAAGCTTTTTCACGGTTGATGAGCAGACATTAAATATTCTGTCAGACTCTTCGCAAACCACTTTACCTCTGGCTTGTCCGCTATCTCCCACAGCCGTGAAGTGCATACAGTCAGCTTTCCGGCATCAGTCGGCAGCTCGTATAAAAGTCCGAGCTTTTCGGCTCTGTCAGGGTTGTCTATTACCCAGACCGTTGGAATTATATCCGTTCCGTCAAGGACTTCACAATGGCTGTGCATCACGATATTGAACCACTGCGGCTCCGAATGTTCCGAACACGGGAAAGAACCGAGCATTTTACTGCCGCTGTCTATAAGCAGACCCATAGTACCGATCGGAACAGGCTTGTTCATGCTTTCGGATATAGACCTGAACATCGGGTAGCACCAGAAATCGGTACAGTACGTTCCTGGCAGTTTGTTTTCTGCCGACGGGATATAAATGACCTTTTCACCGTTTTTCATCATCTGTACGGCTTCATCAAGAGTGCCTGCAATCTTTACAGCCTTATTTCCGCAGGTGATCGACTTTTCGGTAATGGAGATATCAACACCGGGAAATACCATAAAACTGTAATCGTTGGTTATCTCTGTACCCTCAACCGAGAGCGTAAGTTTGTATTTTTTCGGAGAATCCGCATCATCGGCGTTGAAAATGACTTTCCCGAGTCTGCGCACACGTCCGCCGTCCTTTATATGGACATGACCGTAAAGCTCGACTGTACCGCCGCTTTCAACAGTATAGCTGACTCTTTTTGCGTCAAAGGCCGGATCTGTATTGAAGAGAGTGATCTCAAATCCCACAGGCTCATCGGCCTGAAATACAAATCTTTCAAATTCAGCCATTATGACAGTCGAATTGCAGAAGTGCCGCCATTCTTCCGCCGAGACAGTACCTTTCGGTTCCATAAACGCGTCAAGGACTCCTACAAGAGCGGTCCCCTGCCCCGTGAAATCCTGTATGTCAAGCAATTGGAAACCGGACAGCTCCTTCGATTTAAGAGCGGCTTCGATCTCACGCTTGTAGCAGTCGACAGCAAGGGCTCCGGAAGCGCGGAAAAAATTGTCGGTATAAGCCGAAAAGCCTTTCGCCTCCGCTTTTTCTTTATACAGTGCTATATTCTCTGCTTTTAGAGCTCCGGTGTATTTTTCTGTTCCGGAATGATCCGGGTAAGTCTCATACTGACCGACTTCATGAGAAATGACAGGAACTTCGGGAATGAACGTTCCCGCTCCGTCTGCTTCAACTTCCTTGACTCCCGTTCCGTACTGTATCAGTATCTTTCCGCCTTCCGCAGCTTCACCGAGACTTTCGGGAACTATAACACCGTCATAGTTGTGCACGGTGTTAGGCTCGTCGGTCTGAATGAAGCCCTGCGGAGCATCGCACATAGCATAGGAGCCGCGGTACAGTCTGTCCTTCGACAGACGGACACCGCTGAGGAAATCCGAATTCTCCAGCACACAAGGCCAGAACTGGAAATTGTTCGAGCCATCGGTATAAAGGTGCCTGTCGTCTTCCGACTTGTAGCGCGCAAGGATATTGTTCAGTACGTCCTTGCTTCCCCAAAGCTCATTGCCGAGTGACATCATAACGAACGAAGGGTGATCTCCGAACTCTTTCAGGATACGCGAGCCTTCTTCGATAAGATATTTCTGCTCGTCGGTGATGTTTTCTTCTATCGTTCCCCAGAACGGGAGCTCCGGCTGCATATAGATACCGAGAATGTCGGCTGCCGTAAACGCGGCGTCCGGCGGACAGCAGGTGTGGAAGCGGTAATGATTTATACCGAAATCCTTTGCTGTCTGCATGACTTTAAGCCAGCTCCCGACATCTGTCGGAGCATATCCTGTCATCGGAAATATCATACCGTCGTGTTTTCCGCGCAGAAATGTCTCACGGCCGTTGATATACAGCTTACGTCCTTTTGTTTCAAGCTTTCTTATACCGAAAGGAACAGACTGCATTTCTCCGTTCGCGGAAATACGCAGAGAAAGCACATTGGGAGAGAATTCGTCCCATTTCGGCAGGGGCTTGTCCGGCTGATAATGTACTGTGTTCATTCCTTGTTTCAGCTGCACTGTTTCAGTATGACAGCCGCTTACAGTCACATAAGCCTCACAGTCACCCGAAGCGCAGCACGAAAAAACAACATTCTCAATGTCGGTCTCCGAAAGCACCCTGATATCGTCGACGCGGACTTCCGGGCGTATGATAAGCTCTATCGCGCCCGTTATACCGAGCCAGTTCGTCTGCGTATCGGGAGAAGTCATGTGACCGCCCTTTGTCGGATAACCGACATTACTTACGCGGATATCGAGCCTGTGCTTTCCGCCTTCAAGCTTTGGCAGCTTATATATATGCGGAGTGCAGAGAGAATCACATTTACCGCAGCGCTCACCGTCAACATACAGGACAGTCATTCGCGTCCGTTCAAGCCGCAGAAAAAGGTCTTTGTTTTCCCATTCGGGCATGATCTCAAGATCACGTCCGAACCATGCGGCTCCCTCGAATTTATATGGGTCTGTAAGATATCCCGCCGCGCGTTCGCTGTTCTTTTCGCTTTTCCGGGCATGGGAAACACTATCCGGCAAAATGATCTCATCGTTGTATAAACCGGTGAGCGGGTCTCCGCAGGATCTATCTAAAGTCAGTTTCCATTTTCCGCTGAGGTCGATCTTATTCATAAATCAGTCTCCAAAGGAAATGCCTATATTCCTTCCTGTTATTACAAGCTCGTCGTCCGGCAGAACGAATTTAGTCTTCATAGCAACATCGGAGAGCTTGTTCTCTGTGATCTTGCCGTCAACTTTAGCCACCGTATAGCCGAACTTTTCCTTCTTTATAAGCTCCGCGGCTCTTGCGCCGAACTTTGTGGCAAGTACACGGTCATAAGCGGACGGACTTCCTCCGCGCAGCATATGTCCGGGAACTACCGCTCTTGTCTCAAATCCCGTCAGAGTCTCGATCTCCTTCGCGATACGGGCTGTCGCGGTGGTGTAGCCGGCATCGGCGCGCTGCTTCATACGCAGTTTTTTCTTCATTTCGGCTTCTTCCTTGCTCATAGCACCTTCTGCGCAGGCGATGATCGAGAAACTCTTGCCTTCTTCGGCTCTTTTCTTTACAGCATCGGCTATCTTATCAATGTCATAGGGGATCTCCGGTATCAGAACAATGTCGGCACCGCCCGCTATTCCGGAATACAGCGTGAGCCAGCCGGCTTTGTTGCCCATT
>CAMVBT010000116.1 GCA_947165805.1 uncultured Clostridia bacterium | reverse complement strand
ATCTGTACGTCCGGCTCAGGCAGGAGAAAGGCAGAAAAAACCGTCTGTCAGATGATTGCCATACGGATCGACCGCGCGGGTACCGCGGCGCGGAGCCCGCGCTGCCAATTTTTACCCGCCCATTGCAGAAACAAACGAACGGGAACTGCTCTCAAATCGAAGGATATAACGGCTGCGAGGCAGAAAAAACCGCCTCGAACTATGTCCGAGACGGTTTGACCGCGCGGGTACCGCGCTGGCGCGCCTGACGGGATTCGAACCCACCACACGCAGCGTCGGAGGCTGCTGCTCTATCCAAATGAGCTACAGGCGCAGATACGCGGAGGATCGCAGGAACGATCCCCCACTCTTATTATATCACTATTTGTCTTACATTGCAAGCAGTTTTTCAGCCGTCGCGAGTTTTACGCTGTTGCAGAAGATATCCATTGCTTTCTGCAGCTCTTCCTCGCTCGGGAAAGTGGGTGCTATGCGGATATTGCTGTCATACGGGTCCTTGCCGTAGGGATAAGTGGCACCCGCTCCGGTAAGTACGACTCCCGCTTCCTTGCACAGCTCGACTATGCGCTTCGCGGTGCCGTCAAGACCCGTGAACGAGATGAAATAGCCGCCCTTGGGTCTGTGCCAGCCGCCGATAGCGTGGGGGCCTATCTCCCTGTCAAGTGTGTCAAGAACTATCCTGAACTTCGGCTCGATGATAGCGCGGTGCTTCTTCATGTGCTCGGTCATACCGTCAAAGTCTTTCAGGAAGCGCACATGGCGGAGCTGATTGATCTTATCGAAGCCGATAGTCTGATATGTCATCTTGCTCTTTATGTAGTCGATGTTCTCCTTGCTCGCACCGATGCAGGCTATGCCGGCTCCGGGGAATGTGACCTTCGAGGTCGAAGCGAACATCAGCACCATATTCTCTTTGCCGTTCTTTTTGCACTCGTCAAGTATGTTCAGCAGCTTGTCGGGCTCATCGGAAAGATGATGTATGCAGTATGCGTTGTCCCAGTAGATGCGGAAATCGTCAGCCTTGGGTCTCAGCGCCGCGAAGCGCTTCACCACTGCGTCTGAATATGTGATGCCGGTCGGGTTGGAGTACATCGGCACACACCAGATGCCCTTGATTTCCTCGTCCTCGGAGACCAGCTTCTCCACCATATCCATATCGGGGCCGTCCTCCTTGTAGGGAACGGTTATCATCTCGATGCCGAGGCTCTGACATATAGCGAAATGGCGGTCATAGCCCGGTGCGGGACAGAGGAACTTCACCTTGTCATACCTGCTCCACGGCTTCTTTCCGCCGGGTACGCCGAGCAGCATAGACATCATTATGGTATCGTACATGAGCTGCAGGCTGGAGTTTCCGCCGACGATGATCTCGTCCATTGCGACCCCGAGCATCGGGCGCAGGAGCTCCTTCGCCTCCGGGATACCGTCGAGCACGCCGTAGTTGCGGCAGTCCATGCCGTCCGCAGCCTTATAGTCTCCGCTCATATCGTCCTTCAGCATGGCCTCCGACAGCGCGAGCTGAACGGGAGCGGGCTTTCCGCGCGCCATGTTGAGCTTAAGACCCTGAGCCTTGTAGTCCTCATGTATCTTTCTGAGTTCCTTGCTGAGTTCCAGTAGCTGATCCATAGATAATTCCTTGTACATTTGCTTCCTCCGAAATAAAGTGTATTACATATTATATTATACATTTATATCGGAAAAATGCAAGTTATTTTTTCATTTCCTGCAAATCTGCGGGAATATTTGTTGATTTTAACCACCGGTGAACATAAATTTGTATTATTCTTGTTCAATATATTCATCGACCGTAGTAGCGGGCTCGAGCTGATAAGATATCTCGGTCTCGCCCTCCGAGTTCGTTATCACGTTTATCTTTATCATGACCATACAGCCGGTCAGGACGGTCTTGGGCAGCAGAGAATTTGAACGAATATCGAACGTATATTGCAGAGTGATGCTGCCGGTGACGCCCTCGAGCTTTAAATTCACGCTGCCGTAGTCGTTGAGCTCGACCATCATGCCCGTGCCGGTCTCGTTCTTGAGTATCGCCTCATTCATCGCTCTGTTCATGCTGTCGGTACCAACCGCCTTTGCTTCGACTATGGAAACGCCGGTGGTCACGGCTTCGAGCCTGATGTTTGTCATGCTGTAATTGACGTCCTGCTGACCGGGAGCCAGCTCCTGAACGGCAGACAAGTCGATGCACACGGTATTTTCCTCATCACGCGGCTTGAAAGTATATACATGGAATGCCGGATAGAACTGCGGAGTGCCGGCTTCCAGAGCCGCGGCCTCGATGTCCTCGTCGGAGAACTCGAGCAGCAGGAGGTTCTCGACCTTCTTATTGAACGCCTCGACATCTATATCCGAGCTGTAAAGGCGCTTGACGGAATATCTGCCCTCCTTGTCGTCGTCCTCGACGCTGGAGACATACGATATCTCCTTTACCGATATCTCCGTATAGACGAAATACCCGACTATACCGAGCACGATGAGTATAAGGGCTATTATGACAGCTTTCTTCATTTGATTTCCCTTTGTTAAACGCAGTATATATTGGTGTCCCACGCGGGGATATAGGGGTGATGACGCAGATAGATCCTATAGTCGGGGTTCAGCTCATGAACGAGCAGCGGGAGCTCTATCATATCGCCGACCCGGTGATACACCGACACGATCAGGCGCGGCCTGTACTTCGCGATAGTCTCCGCAGTACCGAGCAGAGCCTCTCTCTCCGCACCCTCGACGTCGTACTTTATCAGGGTCGCGGGCTTTCCGTCCAGCAGACTGTCAACGGTCACTGCCTCGGTCTCATAGCCCTTGCCCTTTGTCTGCTCCGAGATGTTCGCCGTGAACGACGAGCTCCTGCCCGCCTTGTTCCAGAACATCAGCTGTGTGTTGCTGCTCCATGCGGCAGCGTTCTTCGCGGTCAGCAGGGCTCCGCTTATGTAGTACAGCCGCCTGCGCAGCTTCGTATAGCTGCGTCTGTCGGGCTCCAGAGCGTATATTTTATTGAAGCGCTTGTTTGTAAGTCTCAGAAACTCCTCTATAGTGTCGCCGTCGTAGGCTCCGAGATCGACATAGGTCTCGTTCGTGCCGATATCGAGCATATCCAGCATTTCTTCTCTCGGGCTCTCCGACGACCGCAGGACTCCGATATCGCCCGAAATGCGGTATTTCATCAGGATATCGAGGCAGCGCTTCGATTCCTCGTCGGCGAGTATGGTCTTCAGCTTCATTATCTCGAACTCGTGATCGGAGATATAGTCTCCGTCGAACAGCCCGTCGCCTATCACGGGGACGTCCGGAGCCACGGTCTCGTGTCTGCCGGCGATCTCCGTTATATGCTCCATTACCTCCGGCAGCGCGCTGCCGAAGCACACGACTATTATGAAATCCTTGTAAAGCTCCTCTATCTCGGACAGCTTCTTGACCCGAAAGCCCTTGAAGCTGTGGCCGCGCACGAATTCGTCACTTGCCATGAAGTCCGCCGGCTTTATCCCGTACCGCTCCATAACCGCAAGTATCTTCTCGGCGCCGTCACCCATGCCGTACATTATTATAGGCTTGTCGGTCTCCGAAAGCCTCGTCCAGACGTCTATCGTCGGGTCGTGGCTGTCCGGAATGTAGAGATCATCGAACATTTTCAAATACCTGTCCCGGAAATCTAAGTTTTATATCATTTGCGGTACCGTTTACCGATTTACATAAAGATACATAATAATTATATCACAAACGATCGGCTTTTGCAAGGATTTTTTGAAAAAAGCGGCGAAAACCGTTTCTTCCCGTTTTTCAGGGAATTTCCGGAACGAAAAAGAAGCCCCGCATCTCTGCGGAGCTTCGGATATGCTATGACACCTGTCTGATTATCGCCTGTATCAGGTTGGCTATCTGCGGCTTCGAGAACTGGTCGTTGGCTCCTACGCTCTCGCCCTTGCGCTTCATGGTCTCGTCTATCAGCGACGAGAACAGGAATACGGGTATCTTTGAGAGCTTCTCGTCCGACTTTATCAGCTTTGTGAGCCTGTGGCCGTCCATCTGCGGCATTTCGATGTCACTGACCACAAGTCCGATATAATCGCGGATATTGTCGCGGTCGGAGAAGCTGGATATGTAGTTCCACGCCTCAAGGCCGTTGGAGAACGACGCTATGTTATGGAAGCCCGCCTCGGTGATCGCGTTAACGACCAGCTTGTTGAGGAACGGGGAATCCTCGGCTATGACGATCTTGGTATCGAACCTTGTATCGCGGGAGGTCTCAATGGTATCCATGCCGGACATATCGAGAGAAGCGG
Source organism: uncultured Clostridia bacterium (assembly GCA_947165805.1). Classification (GTDB taxonomy): domain Bacteria; phylum Bacillota; class Clostridia; order Oscillospirales; family Ruminococcaceae; genus Ruminiclostridium_E. Next base: position 3,408 of record CAMVBT010000116.1, on the reverse strand, counting down.
AGCAGTTGAGGTCGGAGATTATCTTCTCGAAATCGAGGATAACGATAATCCTGCCCTCGATCTTGGCGATACCCGTTGCGATACCGGTTTGGCTGTTATTCGCGACTGTCGGGGGCTTTTCGATGTTGCTCCAGCTTATTCTCTGGATACCCTTGACGCTTGTAACATGGAAAGCAATATCAAGCCTGTTGAACTCGCACAGTATGAGCAGACCCTCATTCCCCTCGGGGATAGGATTGTTGAGCACCTTATGGAGGTCAACGACGGTTATTATCTTATCGCGCGGCATAAACAGACCCTCGATCTCCGGCGGAGCCGCGGGAAGCGGCGTTACCTCGCGGTAGGTCATTATCTCGTTGACTTTCGCGATATTGATGCCGTAGTCCTTTTCTCCTACGAAGAATTCAAGCAGTTCGAGCTCATTGGTCCCGCTTTCGAGCAATATATTAGTTTCCATATTTCTGCCTTTCCGTACATTACCGAGAATATGTACCGATAATACGCTATAATACTGTACATATTATACATCATCGGCGCGTTAAAATCAAGGGCATAATGAAAAATTCAGTAAAATTCTATATTTTCCTGCCGTTTTTTAGATATTTTGCACAACCGGCAGTTATCAGTATTCGTAGTGACTGCCGCCGACGAACTCTCTCACAAGCGAATTGAGCGGTACGAGCCCCGTGTCCATGCCGTCTATCTCGGTGAGGAACTCCTCAAGGTCGCGGAAGTTGTTATAATCCGGGTAGGTCTCCTTTATCGAGGTCAGCTCGTCGAGGATCAGCGGCTTGTAGACCGCCGGCTCATAGGCTATGAAGGTGTCGATGTCGAACATCGCCTTGCTCTTGTAGGGCATTATGAAGCGCTCCTCGCCGCGGGACACCCACTTGAAGAAATCGAGGGTCTCCTCTATGACGCGGCCTCTGAACAGCTTGTCACGCACGATGCGGCGCATGAGTCTTACCTTGGAGGGGTGCAGAAGGTCGCTCTCGTCGTTTTTCAGTCTTGTTCTCACGCTGACGTAGACGGTAGTGGCGTGGTCGCCGATGCTGCCGGTTATCTCGGGGTTCAGGGCGTGTATGCCCTCAAGGATAACGAACTCGCCGGGCTTGCGGGTCAGCTTCTTGCCGGGGCTTCTCGTCTGCGTCGCGAAGTCGAATGTCGGCATTTCTATCTCTTTGCACTCCCAGAGCATCTCGAGGTGTTCGTTGAGCAGGTCCATATCCAGCCTCTTCGGGCTCTCGAGGTCCACTCTGCCGTCTTCATCGACCTCGTTGCCGGGGTCTCCGATAGGACGGAAGTAGTTGTCCATGGATATGGGGTGAACGACCCTGCCCGCCTGCTCGAGCATAGTTCCGAGCCGCAGGGCGGTCGTGGTCTTTGCCGAACCCGACGGCCCCGATATCAGTATGATAGGATAATCGTTGTTGCGTCCGAGTATGCTGTCCGCGACATTTTTTATCTCGTTGCGGTAGTTTTCCTCGGCTTTTTCGATAAATGCCTGAGTCTCGTTATGTACCGAGTAGTTCATAGTGTGCAGATCGAGTATTTTCATTGCGTCTGTCCGCCTTTCGTGTTTATATTCAGAAGCTCCGCTATCCCGGAGAGAGAACCGCATACCGCGGATATATAGGGCATTACCGTGTCGTCCGGCTGCGTCAGGTCGGGAACCATCACCGTGAAGCACCCTGCCGTGCCTGCCGAGATCACGCCGTTGGGCGAATCCTCCACCGCCATGCACTCGTCCGGCGCTAGCCCGAGCTGTTCCGCCGCGTATAGATAGATGTCCGGCTTCGGTTTGCCCCATTCCACCATCGACGCGCAGATGATACGGTCGAAGCAGACGTAGAGCCCGGCTTTTTTCAGCATCTCCGACGCTCTTTCGACATCTGTCGCGGTCGCCACGGCGCGCAGATAGCCGTGTGTGCCGAGCAGCCCGAGGAGCTCCGCGGCTCCGGGCTTGACTTCGAGCCCGTTTTCTTTTATATATTCGCTCATCCGCCTCATCCGCTCGGCGCGGAGCAGCTTATAGCCGCACTTCTCACCGAACCATTCCGTGAAAAGCGGCTGCACGAGCCTGTGCGTGAGGCTCCGCAGCGTGAGCGCCTGTTCTCCCGTCATCTCAAAGCCGTATGCTGCCGCGGCTTCGCGCCAGAAGCGGAACAGGAGTTTCTCCGTGTCCAGAAGCGTGCCGTCAAGGTCGAAAATGACCGCTTTTATGCCGTCTGTGCGGCGTGCATCAGTACTCATAGGAGTTCTCTATCCTTGTGATGTTCTTTATGGAGTGCAGGGTCGCGCTGTTCTTCGACTTCGACAGCGTATATACCATTGTCTTGGTCGCGGAGACCTCAAACTCGATGCCCTCGACCGCGAGAGCTGACGGCGGTATATACTCGACCGTGACGGTGTAGAGCTCGCCGACATTGGTAAGCTCGGTGATCCTCGGCGAATAGGCCGTGTAATGCGGATTTATCGGCACAAGGTAGGAATTGATGTCCGGAATGTATGTGAACGAGATATCCGCAGTTCCCACGGTCTGATGCACTATCTCCACCGACGGGCCGAATATCGACCTTACGGAGAACTCGACATCTATTGCGGGAACATACATATAGGTATTGTACAGCTTTTCGTAGTTGCTGTTGTCGCCCGTGAGGATTATGCGCCATATCGCGGACTCGACTATTATCGTAGAAGGCAGCTCGTCCACCGTATCGCAGTCAGGCGGGTCTACCGAGACAATCGGGTAAAGGAACAGCGTCAGTTCGTTCTTGAGCTCGGTGCGGTTGGCTATATCGGATATCTTTCCGGCGCAGAAATTCACTGTGGAGATCACGCCGATGACCGACATTATGATAACGAACACCGCGAACACCAGATAGAAGCGGTTGGGGCGCGCGGGAGCGGCTTCGGCCTCGGCGGAGCTCTCCTCGGGCTCGTTGCCTTCGGACATATCCTCCGGCTCCTCGGCAAAGGCCTCGTTCACGTCGTCGGTCGGTACCGCGCCGCTCCGGGACGCCGTAGAGGCTACCGCGGAATGAGGAACGAACTGCTTGACATCGCTCTCGGCAGGCTCCGGCATCTTCTCCGGAGCGGAGGGCTGCGCCTTTTCGTCCGGCTTTCCCGCCTTGTCCTGCTCGGCGGGCTTTTCTCCTGCCTTTGCCGTCACGCGGGGCTTCTGAGCGTTCTCGCGCGCGGCCTCACGCTCGGCCTTGCGGCGGGCGGCTTCCTCCTCCTGCTTCTCGAGCTCTGCCAATATCCTGCTGCTGTCCTTCGGCTCGTCGTCGTCGATGTTCAGCTGCTCCGTGAGCTTCTCGTTCACGACGGCGGCGGGCTGCTGAGCCTGCGGCTTTTTGTTCCTGTTCTTGTTTTTGTTCTTATGTGAGGACATTTTATCTCCTTTAT
>CAMVBT010000115.1 GCA_947165805.1 uncultured Clostridia bacterium | reverse complement strand
GACCGTAGAGAACGCAAGAGCCAGAAGAACGAGCCATACCGGTATTATAGACACTGCGCCGCTGCCGTCGGAATAAACACCGAACATCTGCGACAGCGCGCCCGAACCGCCGAGCGAGTTCATCACCGCCGAAATGATGTAGCTTATCACCGTTCCGACGATACCGCCGAGAAGTCCTATCATACCTGCTTCCATGAGGAAGATGAGGCGGATATTGCCGATAAAGCAGCCAAGTACCTTCATAATGCCGATCTCGCGTGTCCGCTCATAGATAGACATTATCATGGTGTTTGTGATACTGATAGCGGCAACGAGCAGACTTATCGCCGCAAGACCGCCGAGTACCATTTCGATGACGCCCAGCGAGCCCATCATCTCATTTCTGACCTGCGCCATGCTCGATGCGGTGAAACCGAGCTCTTCGACCTGCTTCTGTACATAATCGACGTTATTGAGGTCATCGACCACGATCTTGACCTGACTGTATTCGGGTTCAGAGGCTTTTTTTACATTGTTGAGCTTATTATAGTCGGCTATGATCTGTTTTGCGATATTTATATCAATGAATATCACATACGGAGTCTCCCACTGCGGATCCTCCATAAGTACCGTGGTCCCGGTCATTTTGAACTCATGACCTCTGCCGCCGTAGGGATATGAACCGTCCTCGTTCGGCTTTTTGGTATTGTTCACGCCTATGGTGATCGTTTCTCCGACAGGTTCAAAAAACGGCTTTGTATAGCTTCCGTCCGCAAGCTGCTGTTTGAATGTGATCGACGAGTTTCCGTGTTTTTTGGTATCTCTGAACTGGTAAGCGATCTCGGTGCCGAACACGATCGCTGTGTTCTTGTTGTTTTCGTTCGGAAGGTCGCCTTGTTCGGCCGAATATCCGAGCTTGTCGAACATCGAGAAATCAACACCCATAATATTCGCGTAATCCAGCCTGTAACGGTCATTTTTACCCGTAACGATCGTTACCATATTACTGTCCACCTGCATCTTCGGCACCATGTATGAAACGTGGTCGATGGCGCCGAGTGTAGCAAGAGCGGTATCATCGAGCTTCGGCTTTTCGGAGTTGCCGCTCGACTCCATTCCCATATACATTCCGCCGCCGTTATAAATGGTAACGGCAGTAAGATCACCCCATGAGGACAGCATATTGTCCATAGCCTGGTTCATACCGAGTCCAAGGGAGATCATGACGATAACGGCACAGGAGCCGATAACGACACCGATTATAGTAAGGAGCGTACGTCCTTTCCGTCTCCACAGATTGCGGAAACAGATACTTATCATATCATAGATCTTCATCGTCAGCCTCTAATTCCGCAGCTTTTTTCTTCTTCACGACAGCGACGATTATCACGATAACAACTATAACGATGATAAGCGCGCCTCCGCCGATGAGGAACCACGCCCAGACCGGCATACCTTCCTCGGCGGGCGGTTCATCGGGCATCATGCCGTCTTCCATATCAAATCCCATATCCATTCCGCCGAAGTCCATAGTCATAGCTGTGAATGTGAACGGGATGCGCTTTTCCTTGCCGGTGCCGTTTGCGTCCTCGTATGTGAATACGATCTCGCCGGATATTTCGCCGTCCATGAACGGTGTGAGCTTTGCGTCGTAATATTCTTCCGTACCGCTGTTGATATTGCCTATGTAGTACGAAGCGGTCTCGGGAGTGAAGCCGTCGCCCTCGATCGTCGCCGTAACGTTATAAACTCCGCTCTTGCCCTTGTTCACTATGCTTGTGCTGATGGAGACCATTTCGCCGACGGATACCGCCCAGCCCGGGAGCTCGGGGTCGTTTATAGTCAGTCTGTCCTCCTGACGAAGCGGTATAGTGATACTTTCCGTGGAGCCCGCTGCCTGGAAACGCTCCTTGCCTACGGAATATTCATAAGCGAAAGTTATTTCTATCGGATAGCTGTTAGGAGTAGCGTCCGCTTTTGCGAGGAAATCGATATTGATAGTTTCCATAGCTTTGGGAGCGATCTTCTCAAAGAAGAACGAGTTGGAAGAATTGGCGGGGGAGAAGGCCATGCTGCCGTCGATACGGGAAGCGCTTCCGTTGATATTTACTTTAAGGTTTTCGATAGTGGCGGAAGAAGCGGTATTTTTTATCACCACGGTAAGCGGGAACTGCTCACCGGCTGTGACGTATTCGCCGCCGAACTCATAGCTTTCGATGATGATGTTGGGAGCGAAGATCTTTTCTCCGTCCTCACCGGTGCCTGTACTGCTCTTGGGAACACAGGGAACGGTGGCGTACACGGTAGAAGAGATATCGCCGTAGTTTATTTCGATCGGAATGACTTCTCTTACGGAAGAGAGTCCGGAGCAGCCGATGAGCGAGAATGTCACCTGCTTTGTTTCTCCTGCCGACAAGCTTATGTCCTTATAGGTGAGACCGCTGTCCGCGGCGAATTTGGAACCGTCAAGATTATTGATGTTGATACGCGCCTTTTCGATAGCCTTGCTGCTGCTGTTCGTGAAAGTAAGGGTAAGGTTGAAAGGCGTATTCTCGCCGACAGAGGACACACTTATCGAATAATCCGTAAGAGTGAGATCATATTTGCTTGCGCCCTCGGTAGTCTTTTCCGCCGCGGGCACACAGGCGATGGTCGCATTGACTGTGGAGCTGTGACCGGCGAATTCGATGACCACAGGTATGCTTTCTCTTATTGACGCAATACCCGCACAGCCGATAAGGTCAAAGGATATCTTCTTCGACGCGCCTGCCTTTATATCGGTATCCGCATAGCCGAGACCCTTATCGAGCGTGAATTTCGAGCCGTCGGGACTTACACCGATACGGGCTCCGGAGATATCATATTTGCTGTTGTTCTTTAATTCAAGCGTAAGTGTGAATTTGGTGCCGTTCCTGATATCGGAAACATTTGTGCTGTATCCGGTCATTGTGAGGTCATGGGGTCCGAATTCAGTGGTGCTCTTGCCCGCGCCCGGTTCGCATTTCAGGATTATAGAGGTGCTTGTCTGACGCGCAAGGTCGGGCTTTTTCTTGTCGAGGGTATAGGAAAGCGAAAGACCGAGCGTTTCGCGGACATAGGCTATGCCGCTCTGCGCTATGAGAGAGAACTTCACGCTTCCCGTTCTGTTGTTTTCGATCGTGACATACTGCTTTGAAAAGCCTTTGTCGAGTATGAATTTCGATGAGTCAAGTCCGGTAAGCTCAAGCTCTGCGTCCTTTATATCAACACCGCTTGTATTCTTCAGAGTAACGGTAATATCGAAGGCATCACCGGGCTTTACGGGCTCTTTGCTTGCTTTCCATGAAACTATATTGAGACCGGTAACATCAAGATCGTTTGTGACCGTGATCTTGTAAGTAAGCTGTTGTGTATCCACAAGAGTTCCCGCGTCGTTATATATCTTGGCGGTAAGAATGACCGGATAATCTCCGGCTGTGGCTGTTTTGGATACATTGATACGGAAATCGGGCGTCTGTGTTAAATTCGATAATGTTATTTCTTCCTCACTGACAGCAAGATCGGTGTTTTCCGAACTCAACGACAGTTTTATGCAAGAGAAATCGCATTTTACTTTTGAGTATAGCGAAATGGGGAGCAGGGAACCGTACCCGGCTTTCATAATATACTGGTTGCTTCCTTTTATAGCAAGCAACGGTAAAGACTCGTTATCTTCCTGTTGTTCCTCATTGAGTGCGGGCTCATTGTTTGCGTAAGTCACCGCCGTGAAGGAGCAGGCAGTGATAGCTGCCGCGAGAAATCCTGCGGCGATCTTTTTCAAAGAAATCATTTTTGGTCGTCCTCTCTTTTCGTTTTATTATCGGTCTGATCGTTTTGTTCGTCTTCGGCTTTATAGACGGAATCATTGGCTTCGATGCTCGTTATCTCTCCGTCTATTATATGAACTATCCTGTCTGTATACCGCGCTATCTCAATGTCGTGAGTAACGACTATCAGCGTGATATTGTACTTGCGGCACATACGCACCATAAGTCTCATTACATCGTCGGTAGTTTTGGTATCAAGGTTCCCGGTCGGTTCATCTGCGAAAACGACTTTCGGTTTGGCGACGAACGCGCGGGCTATTCCGACTCTCTGCTGCTGACCGCCCGACATCTGGTTGGGCCGGTGCTTCATTCTCTTGCCGAGTCCGACAAGGTCGAGCATTTTAGCCGACAGCCTGTCACGTTTTTTTCGCGGCATACCCTTGAACATCAGCGGCATACCGACGTTTTCGAGAGCGTTGAACTGCGATATCAGGTTGTATGACTGGAATATGAACCCTGTATTCTGCTGCCTGAAGCTCGCGAGCTTGCTTTCCGACAAAAGGGATATATTCGTCCCGTTTATGAAGATATCTCCTCTTGTTGGCTTTTCCAGCCCCGCCAGCATATTCAGCAGGGTAGACTTGCCCGAACCGGACGTACCGAGGATACAGCATATCTCTCCCTCTTCGATCTCAAGATCTATGTTTTTCAGCGCATAGACCTTTTCATTTCCTATGCGGTAGACCTTGCGAAGATTGTGGACTTTTATGAAGGCCAATTTCTCACCGTCTTTCTTTTTCTGTCTCTATATATTTAAACGCAAAAAATGTCATAAAGGTTGCGCATTAATTGCCGAAAATGCTGAAAAAAACGAAATATCGTATCATTGCACAAAAAAACAGTGCCTTTTCAAAGCAGAATGGGCAGATATAACGATCCGCCCCAAAAAACTATTTTATATCAAGTATCTCATCAAGAAGCTGTGCGGCGTCGGTGACGCAGCCTCTGCATGAACGCAGAGGCTTTCCGGTAAGTCTGCCTTTAAGCTCTGAGCAGAGAAGAGAACCGTTCATTCCGGTGAACCTGTCTTCAAACTGTTTTATGCGGGGCTCCGGATCGTCACCGCAAACTTTGTTTATGATATATTCCGCGGCAAGCACAGCTCCGCATTTGCCCTGTCTGCCGCCGGCAAACGGCATCGCGGCTGTTCCTGCCTCCTGTTCGGACATCCCCGCGAGGTCGCAGAATGCGCACATTACAGCGCCGGAGCAGGTATAGAAGTTCTTGTGGTTATTTATCGCTCTTTCCGTTCTTTCAGACATCCTGTTCACCTTCGGCAATATCATCTATTATAGCTCTTATCTTATCGGCGCCCTCACCGGTCTCGGCTGAAAACTCGATAACGGTTATATCCTCAAAGCAAGGTATCTCTGTCCTGAATGCTTCCAGCCGTGCTTCACGCTCTTTTTTCTTCATCTTGTCTGCCTTTGTGAGCACTATCACAAAGGGTATCCCGCTGTCAATAAGGAAGTCGATCATCATGATATCGTCTTCGGTAGGCTTATGGCGGAAATCAATGAGCTGAAATACGAGCGCAAGGTCTCTTTCGTCGTGAAGATAGCCTTCGATGAGCTCCGCCCACCGCTGTTTTTCGTTCTTGCTTACCTTCGCGTATCCGTAGCCGGGCAGGTCTACGATATAGATGCTGTCCACCGAAAAGAAGTTGATCGTAGAAGTCTTTCCGGGCGTGGCGCTTACTCTCGCGAGCGATCTGCGGTTCAGGAGCTTGTTGATGAGCGAGGATTTCCCGACATTTGAATGGCCGGAAAACGCGAATTCAAGCCTGTCGGAACGCGGTATCTGCTTAAAAATGCCGTAAGAGGCGGTAAATTCTGCTTTGTTGTAATTCATATCCTGTCTTTTTACTTCTCGGAAGTCGAAATGGTCGCGGAGGGCGAGCTTTCCGGCTTTCTGCGCACCGCGGTCTTCGGCGGTCTGCCTCTTCTCGCGGGAGTATCCTTCTTTTTCCGTGTCTTCGGGAACACGAGGGCGTTATCGAGCACGGTCTGTATCTTTTCCGCGGGAATGAAATCAAGACTGTCCTTTACGACATTGTCGATCTCTTCAAGGTCGGGCTCGTTCTCCTTGGGTATAATGACCGTCTTGATGCCGGCTTTATAGGCTGCCATGGATTTTTCCTTGAGGCCGCCGATAGGGAGCACCTTGCCGTGAAGCGTGATCTCACCTGTCATCGCGACATCGTGTTTTACCGGCATACCGGACAGAGCCGAAACGAGGGCTGTGGTCATGGTAACTCCGGCAGAAGGACCGTCCTTCGGCACTGCGCCTTCGGGAGCGTGTATATGAAGGTCCTTGTTCTTATAGAAATCCGGGTCGATGCTGTAGTTGTTCGCGATGCTCCTTACAAGGCTCACCGCTATTTTGCTCGACTCCTTCATTACATCACCGAGCGAGCCTGTCACCTCGACTTTTCCGGAGCCTTCCATTACCAGCACCTCAAGCGGCATGGTAACGCCGCCCGCCGATGTCCACGCAAGTCCTGTGACTATGCCTGTTTCGTCGACCTTTGAGACCATATCGTTCAGGTACTTCGGAACACCGAGGAAGTCCTTTATATTCGTGTCGGTGACCGAAACACAGCTTTCGCCGCCGACAAGCTTCCTTGCGGCTTTTCTGCATACGGACGCTATCTTCTTTTCAAGACCGCGGACTCCCGCTTCCTTTGTATACCCGTCGATCATGGCGTACAGAGCTTTGTTGTTTATCTTTAAAGTACGGCGTGTCTCACCGTGCTTTTTCAGCTGCTTGGGGATAAGGTGTTTCTTTGCTATGTTGAATTTCTCTTCGCGCGTGTAGCTCGACAGTTCGATGACTTCCATACGGTCGAGCAGGGGAGCGGGGATAGTGTCGGTCGTATTGGCAGTCGTGATGAACAGCACATCGCTGAGGTCTATCGGTATCTCGAAATAATGATCCGTGAAGGTGGAATTCTGCTCCGGGTCAAGCACTTCGAGCATAGCCGAAGCGGGATCGCCCTTATAATCACTGCCCATTTTGTCTATCTCGTCGAACAGGATCACCGGGTTCATACATTTCGCGTGCTTTATTGCATTGACTATCCTGCCGGGCATAGCGCCGACATAGGTTTTGCGGTGACCGCGTATCTCGGCTTCGTCGCGGACTCCGCCGAGCGAAACACGGGCATAGTTCCTGCCGAGAGCGGCAGCTATCGATCTGCCCACAGATGTCTTGCCGACACCGGGAGGACCTACAAGACAGATGATCTGGCTCTTTATCTCGGGGTTCAGCTTTCTGACGGAGATTATCTCGAGTATGCGTTCCTTGACCTTTTTGAGTCCGTAGTGGTCTTTTTCGAGCTGTTTTTCGGCTTTGTCCATATCTACGGTATCATTTGTATAGGTGTTCCACGGCATCTCGAGTATAGAATCAAGGTAGGTCTTTATAAGGCCGTATTCCTGCGACGAAGCGGAAAGCTTCATCATCTTGTTGACTTCGCGGAGAAGCTTTTCCTCCGTTTCCTCCGGGAAACCGACAGCCTGTATGCGCTCGGTATAGTCGTAGCCTTCTTCCTCGTAATCATCACCGCCGCCGAGCTGTTTGGAAATAGCTCTCATCTGTTCGCGGAGTATGTATTCGCGCTGATTGCTGTCGATAGAATCGCGTATCTGCTCGTTTATCTCCGCTTCAAAATGCAGTATCTTTATCTCCTCGGTGAGCATGGCTATGAGCAGCTTTATGCGCTTTTCGGTGCTGCCCGTTTCAAGGAGCTTCTGTTTGTCTTCGGTCTTGAGGAACACATTGAATACGATGAGCTCGAAGAGCTTGTGAAGATCGTGCTCGTTGTTTATCATAGCGATCAGCTCATCGGGTATCTTCGGTACAAGAGAAGAATAGTCGCTGAACA
>CAMVBT010000114.1 GCA_947165805.1 uncultured Clostridia bacterium | reverse complement strand
GCGCTCGGAACTATATATCCGACACAGTCTATGAGCCGCACGTTCATATAGGTATTGTCATCAAGATGCACGGAGACCGAATCCTCGGGAACAAACTTCGGTTCGGTAGTCATTATGGTGCGCCCGGCAGCGGACTGAGGGAGCTCATCGACCGCCCGCTCGCGCCGGAACGAGCTTTCTATGTTCGGGATCACTATAGTCTGCATGAATTTGCTTATGAATGTGGATTTTCCGGAACGAACGGGACCGACGATCCCGATATAGATATTTCCGTCCGTTCTTTCGGAAATATCATGGTATATTGATCTGTTCATTGTATCTTCCTTTCAGATAATAGTAGTTGATGATCTGTCAGACTATCGGGATCAGTATCATTCCCGAAACTGCCGCTGCTCCTTCTTCAAGCCCGTTTTCCGCTGCGATCTTTTCGGCGGAGGTATTATAGCGCTTGGCTATTTCCCATACACTCTCACCGGGCTCCGCAAAATACAGCCTCAGCGCGTATTCGGTATCTTTTTTCTTGGGGCTTTCCTCATTTATGGTTATCTCGTCTATTGCGTTTATGACCGCGGCTCTGCTTACAAGGCCGCTCACATTTATCTGCGCTCTGATCTCCGCAGTGTTTTCTCCCGTTATACCGTAACTGATACCGGTAACATATCCTCCGGGCAGCGAAACGAAGCTTTCATCACCGGCTATATCGGTATCCGCTTCAAAGCTGTCTGTTTTATCCAGAATGACTGGAGTGCCGTCAGCGGTCCTGCCTATTATATGATATGACAGCCTGATATTCAGACGGGTCTTGTCGCTTTCCGCGGAAACAGCCGAAATACCGGTCACATCACATGACGCATCGTATATTTCTCCTATCGAACCATCGGTATATTCGATCTCCGTTCTTACGGGATACTGCTGAGAGATCAGCCTCGGCATTCCTTCTATCCTTACGGGTCTTATGGTAAACGAAGATTCATTACCGGTAGAATAAAGATCGTTGACAAGCGAGATCTGATTTTCCTTATATGCACATACCTTGTAGTCCACGGTCATCTCACAGCCGAAAGCCCTGTTCTCGCCGCTGTCGCTCTGCTTCACATCAAGCGACAGGTCCATGATGTCGAGATCAGCAAAGACGCTGTGCGCATCGGTCACCCCGACAAGGTCGATTATCCTGCTCAGTGGAACAGACGCTTCCATTACTTCGGCTGAGGATTCGCCCGCGCTGTTTTTGATGAGATAAAGCGCCTTTACACGCGCCTCGCCTTTAACGACAACCTTATCCGATATGACCTTGGTATCGGTCACTGTGGCTGTACACTCCGATGACAGTATCGCGGATATGCCTCCGCCTGCTCCGGTCTCAATATCCTCACGCACTATGTACTGCGAGCCGCCGTATAATCTGTCCTCACAGACGGAGATACTGCTCTGCTCGACCTCGATACCCATTCCAGAAGCTCCGCACAGAAGCTCATTCTCATATAAGCCGCTCACTTTTATTTTCAGATCGACAGCTCCGCGTATATCGAGCTTTCTGCCGCTCACCGCTCTCGCGGTGCAGTATTCCACAGAAGGAACAATACTTACCCTCGGCTCTCTTACCGCTCGGGAAAGATCGGCGGTCTTTGAATATGTGTACCGCTGATCGATGACATTGATCTCATTGCTGCCCTCTGAAAGATAGAGGACCTTTACATAGACTACCCCGTCGATATACAGCTTGTTTTCGGAAACGCTGTACGATACGACACGGGGTGTAAGGGCGCATTTCAGCAGCTTGAAGACCTCGGGATAATAATCGGGCAGGATATATTCCATCTCCACGCCCTGTTCCGCCTGCCCGTCATATACCGTTTCCGTAAGCAGCACGGGCTCTTTATCGAGTTTAAGATCCATAGTTTACCTCCGTATAATTACTCTCTGCGCGGAGCCCGCGCTCCCCGCAGTTTCGGGATTCAGCTTTCCTGTCCGCTGAATATGCCCTGTCAAAAGAATATATATTCGGAATATGTACTTGTTATGACAAGCATACGGATATTTAAATACAAAAATCCCCGTTCCTTTTCAGAAACGGGGTTTATCTGCATCTATGCGGTCATCTGATGACCTGCTCTTCGGCGGAGCGTGCGAACCTTGCTTTCAGCATCTTCTTGTTGCTGTACATACGTTCATCTGCCATTTTATGTACTTCCTTGAGAGTCATATTCTCTGTCTTGTCATTCTGATAATAAGCAACACCGTGAGCGATACGAAGATCGAACGGCTTGTTAGGGTCGGCGTTGAATTTGTCTATCAGCTTATTGAACTTGTATATTGCTTCTTCACAGACTATGGGAGCGTGATCACCGGTAATTATCGCAACAAATTCGTCGCCGCCGGTACGGTAGCAGGTGCCCGCAAATCCGAACGCCTGATTGATGATATTGGCGGCTGTCTTTATAAGCAGGTCGCCCGCTTCATGTCCCTTTGAGTCGTTTATCACTTTCAGATTGTTGACGTCGAACTGTATTATGCCGATGAATTTGAAGGAAGCCTTTCTCGCCTCGAGATCGTCAAACTTGGCCTTGAACGCGGCTACATTTCCGATACCGGTATTTGCATCGGTAAATGCTATCTTTCCTATCTTTCCTGCCTGTATGCCGAGCTTTATCATCTCAAAGACTTCCTCGAACAGCGCTATGACTGTTGTAACCGTCAGGAACACCAGTCCTGCACAGGTAAGAGTCATATTGTTGCTGCCCGCCGGCCAGCCGTAGTACATACCGATATCAAAAACAGTGCAGATTATGAAAACAAAGGCCGCAATATAATATATCTGCTTGCGCGGCAGATTCTGCCAGTGCAGTCTCATCATAAATATGAACATTTCCACCGTCACAACAATACCGGATAATGTGAGCAATACCTGTATAACAAGACCCAGCGACGCTCCGGGAACGATATTGAGAGCTTCAAGCAGATAGAAGACTATTACAGCGAACGAGGTGAGCACAACAAGTATCTTGAGCGGGTAATAATGTTCGACGGTATAGAATGTGTCGATAAAAGCAACGAAAGCGGGAATACAGGCGGCAAGACATATCTTCGAGACGTTCTCGAGAAATACGGTGTTCTTTATCATTGAATAAGCCCAAGCCGTATCGAGAACTATAGTGAACGACATGAATATCAGGAATATACCGAAGAAAATAGCGGAAAGGTAGTTCTGGAGCTTTTTCCTTGTAAACACGCCGAGCAGTATGAGCGTGACGCCGAGGAAAAGGAACAGCTCGCCGAGTATAAGTGGAACGACGCTCTCTCTCATTATGTCATTCTTGATCACTATACCGGAGCCGAGCAGCACCCTGCTTGCGCTGAGTCCGAGCGAATACTCGGTTTTGAATATCTCAAGCTTCAGCGTCTTTCCGTTGGAAGAAAACGGGATATCCGTATATATGTAATTGTCAAAACCTGAAATATTCGCGATCTTGCCGTTTTCCGCAGTCTTATATATAAGATCATTGTCTATATAGATATTAATGACCAGATTTCGTGATTGGATAAACAGCATTTCGCCGTTCTTGATATTCTCGATCTTCTTCGTAAGTACAAGCGGTCTGTAAACGGAAAGGTTCGCATCATTTATTGAAAACTCATTTATCCTGACCCTGACACCGTTGGCGGTTATCCAGCCTTCAGAATAATCAACGGTCCTGACAGTATCATCCGTATTTATTATGCTGCTTGGCTTGAATGCGGAATAAACTGCGGATACTATAACTATAACTATTGTAACAAGAAGGCATATTATCATCAGGAAATCAAATTTGAATGCCTCTTTCCTCAAAATACACCCCTCCTGTACAATAATTTCATTATATACTTATATAAATATTATTGTACCACAATATATAGTATTTTTCAAGCGATTACAGCATTTTTGTCCAATTGTAACAAATATGTTGCTATTATTTGTAATCATTAAACAAAAAGCAGTATGAGATCATCTCATACTGCCGAAAACTATATCAGCTATTTCGTCGGGAGAGGAACAGATAAAATGAGCTCCGTTCTCTGTAAGCTCGTCCTCCTTCCTGAATCCCCACAATACTCCGCAGCTTATCAGACCGGCATTTTTCGCGGTCTGCATATCGACCCCGCTATCGCCGACATACAGTACTTCTTCCCTGTTTGCTCCCAGCTCTGAGAGCGCCTTGTTCACGATCTGCGGATCGGGCTTGTGAGGAACACCCGGAACACTGCCGTAAACGGCTGTGATCTGCTTACCGAAGTATCTCCTGATAAGCTCTGCGGAAAAAATATGATCCTTGTTCGCGATGACCGCCGTTTTTATATCATTGCTGCGCAGCTTTTCTATCAGCTCCGGTATCCCGGGATACGGACGCGTCTTGTCCTCGCTGTGCTTTCCGTAATACTCCGAAAAGAGATCATGTGCGTTGCGGCGAAGCTCCGCGGAGCTGTTCTCCGGCAATATGCGCTCAATGAGCTTCGGTATCCCGTTGCCGACAAAATACTTGTACCTTTCAACCGGATAAGGCTCAAGACCAAGCCTTACAAGAGCATAGTTTCCGGCATCTGCCAGATCGTCTATCGTATTGAGAAGTGTTCCGTCAAGATCAAAGAAAACATATCTGTACATAATCTCTCCCCGGCAGCCGGAAGTATTGACTTTTTCCGTACTGTGTAATATAATTTTAAATGAATAAATACAATAAAGAGGTATATATGGTCAATTTCATCTGTCCCGTATGCAAAAAAACGCTGAGCAGAGAAGGCAGCAGTCTGAAATGCTCAGGCGGACATTGTTTCGATATATCAAGAAAAGGCACGGTCAATCTCCTGCTCTCCGGCAAAGCCTCCCACGGCGACGATAAGCGAATGGTAGCAGCCAGAAAAGCCTTCATGGATAAGGGATACTACGGACCGCTGCATAAAAGAATATGCGAGATCACCGAAAGATACGCTTCTGACGGCTGCACTCTGCTGGACTGCGGCTGCGGAGAATGCAGCTACACGGCAGATATAAGCAGCTATCTCGGATCACACGGCAGATACGCCGATATAATCGGCATAGATGTGTCAAAGGAAGCTATAAATGCAGGCGCATCTCGTCACGCGGATATCACCCTCGCGGTAGCAAGCGTGTTTGCGGTACCGCTTGCAGACAAAAGCTGTGATATCGTGCTCTCGCTGTTCGCGCCGTTTTCCGGGAGCGAGTATCTGCGGCTCCTGAAAAAGAACGGCGTTTACATAACGGCGTTCCCGCTCGAAGACCACCTTATAGAGCTTAAAACGGCGGTCTACGAAAAGCCGTATCTCAACACCGTATCGCCGCTGGAGGTCGAAGGCTTTGAACTGCTCGAAAGCGACGAATGCCGTTTCAAAGCGGAACTTACATCAAACGAGGATATCACATCGCTGTTTGAGATGACCCCGTACTGCTACAAGACCTCCCGTGAGGACAGGGCGAAGCTCGACAGACTTGACAGGCTCGATGTCACGGCGAGCTTCGGCATAGCTGTTTATCGTCCGGTCAGCGGATAATGGCAATATCGGCGTCAACATCGCCCTCTATTCCGTCGACCTTGCAGAAACCATACTGCCACATATCGAAATCGTAATAATACGTCATATCATCATTATACAGCGCGAGCCACTTGGGATAATTCTCCAGAAGCCTCAGATCGTATTTTATGTATGCCATTTTCTTGTTCGTGTAAACCATAGCGTCATAGCCCGCGTCCTTTATCCTCTCGCAGAACGCCGCGGCTGCAAGCGTCAGTGTACCGGGCATGACATCTTCCGTTCGCGGTATATCCGCGGGATCGTATGTATCCACCGGCTCCCAGTCAAATACGACCGGATATTCGAGAGTGCGTCCGTCAAGCTGTTCGAGCAGGAATTCGGCTTCTTCGACCGCTTCCTCGACGCTTATAGCCTGCGAGTAGAAGTAAACGCCCAGATCTATACCGGCGTTATGCGCGCCCTCATAGTTCTGCACGAACTTTTCGTCGGCCTTGATATTACCCTCGGGAGCATAGCCCCTGAAGCCTATGCGAAGCACAGCAAATTCGACACCGTCCGAGCGCACGGCGTCCCAGTTTATATCACCCTGATGCGATGAAACGTCTATGCCGAAATACGACGATATCTCACCGTCAACGACATATTCCAGACGATCCTCGGCATTTCTGCGGAAACAGGTCTTGTCATACTGATTCGTCTTTACTCCGGCAAGCACAGGCACCCACGAATAACCGACATAAGAATCGTATGTGAGTATCTTGCCCTTATCTATCTCGACCATATCTGAATCGGGAGTCTCGGGTTCATTCAGTTCTTCCCTGCCGATAAGGCTCACAGCGTCGACATATTCATCAGCCGGGGGTTCCTGCGAAGCTTCCTGCTCAGTCTGTTTTTCCTCAATTTCGGCAAGGCGTTTTCTCTCAAGCCCAAGCTGCTGCTCAAGATTTCTCAGGTAGGCATAGCCCGTAAATACCGCGGCCGCGGTGATACACAGTGTTATCATCGAGATAACTGTGTTCACGAAATATATTCTGTTGACTTTTATCTGGTTCTGGGCGGCAGGAGCTTGATCCTGCGGCTGTTCGTCGGGTTCTTCGATGCTGTCCGGCGTTTGTTCTTTCACCGGAACAGACCGGACTGCTTTTTCCGCTGCGACAGGTGCAGCGGCAGCCGGAACTGCAGCAGGGGCAGTTTCAAGCGCGACCGTCGAAGGCTTCTTTGCGGCAAGGAATGTCTCGCCCGTGTAGTCCTTGTAGAAATCGCGGTCATTGACCGGCTCATCGTCGGCATCGTATGTATAGATATCCTCCGCGGGAGCCTCGTCAGTTTCCGTGACGGGCTGCTCGTGCGCGGCGGTCTCTTTTGCGTTGTTCATGGTATCTTCGTTCATTTTTACCTCCGGTATCTGAAGGGAGTTCCAAAGCGAAAACTATCTTAACGTCCGAATATCATAGGCTGAAGGACAAGATATACAAAGTATGCGGCATAGCAAAGAAGCATTATTATACCGCCGGTTCTTCCGAGTTTTCCGTCTCTGAACACACACAGCCACAGCAATACAGCGGCAAATATCGCAACACAGGCATCTATTATAAAGTTTGCCTCAAAGCCTATGGGGGACGGAGAGAATATTCCGGCAAGTCCCACAACGAACAGGATATTGAATATGTTGCTGCCGATTATGTTTCCTATCGCTATATCGACGGCGTTTTTCTTCGCGGCGGTTACGCTTGTCACGAGCTCCGGCAGAGATGTGCCGAACGCTACTATCGTCAGTCCTATAATGCGGGAATCTACGCCAATAAGCTCGGCTATCTTTGATGCGCCGGTAACGGTGAAATCACTGCCGAAAACGATGAGTACAAGTCCGAGAATTATGAACAGAATCATTTTCGGAACAGTATCTTTTTCGGTCAGCGCCGCCACTTCATCGCCGGCATCTGACCCGCCCTTCTTGGACAATATGATCAGATATACGAAGAAGGCAACGAACAGGACGAGAAGCACAATGGCATCGAGTTTCGAGATATTTCCGTCAAGTCCGAGCAGAAGAAGCACCACTGTTATAAAGATAACAAACGGTATCTCATAATTCTTAGTGGTCTTCTTTACCGGAAGAATTGCGAAAAGCGCAGAAATGCCAAGAATTATAAGTATGTTCAGTATGTTGCTTCCGATAACGTTGCCGACTGCGATGCCGGCATTGCCCTGCGAAGCCGAGGTTATGCTTATAGCTGCTTCCGGAGCGCTTGTGCCGAACGCAACTATCGTCAGTCCTATGACGATCAGC
>CAMVBT010000113.1 GCA_947165805.1 uncultured Clostridia bacterium | reverse complement strand
GCAGCTTAAACACGACAGAGGGGCTGACCGACAGACCTGGCCGCCGGAGGCAACTCAAGCGTAAGCGACCTCTTGTTCTCGTTCTCGAGCGTAAGCGACCTCTTGTTCCCGTTCTCGAGCGCAGCGACTACTGGCGGAACACGACAGAGCCGCTTGTGAGGCCGGCGCCGAAGCCGACGAGGCAGATAGTCATACCGTCCTTTATGCGCCCTGCTTCCTTCAATTCCGCGAGGCAGACGGGTATGCAGGCACTGGAGGTATTGCCGTGCTTCTCGAGGTTCACATATACCTTCTCTTCGGGCAGCCCGAGGCCTTTTACGGCACTTTCTATTATACGGGCGTTTGCCTGATGCGGTATGTAGAGGTCGATATCGTCTATGTTCAGACCGGACTTCGCGAGCACCTTATGCACCGCGGTCTCCATGGCGTCCACTGCGAATTTGTAGACGGCCTTGCCGTTCATCTGGAGCGTATGAGTTTTGGCTTCGTTGTCTATCAGCCCTTCGGGGAGGGTATCGGGTCTAAGGAGCGGGCAGTTCGCGCGGCTCTGGTCTACCTTGCACCACAGGGCGTTGAAGAAATCGCCCTTTGCGCTGAGATACGACCACATGGGCTTATCGCTCTTTGTGACTACCGCAGCTCCGGCTCCGTCGCCGAACAGTATGCTCGCCGAGCGGTCGGTGTAGTCGCAGTGCGGCGCAAGGCGTTCGCTCGCCACTATCAGCACATTCCTGTAATCGCTGTCCTCAAGGAAGCGCGACGCTGTATCCAGCGCGTTTATAAAGCCAGTGCAGGCGGAATTGATATCAAACGCCGCCGCGTTGACCGCGCCTGTTCGTTCCTGCACTATGCAGGAAAGCGCGGGATAGAAGTAATCGGGCGAGCAGGTCGCCGCAAGCACGAGGTCAATATCCGCGGGATCGACTCCGCTGTCCTTTACAGCGGCTTTTGCAGCTTCCGCAGCCATGAACCAGTTCGGCTTATCCTCCGAGATGCGGCGCTCTCTTATGCCTGTTCGTGTGTATATCCATTCATCGTTCGTGTCGAGTATCGTAGAGAACCAGTCGTTGCTCGCCACGGTGTCGGGCATATACATACCCGTCCCGAGAATTTTAATTCCCCTCATTTTATGTCCTGCCTATTGATTTTATTTCAAAAATGTTATATAATATATCTGCGGCTCGCGCGGAAATATCCGCACACACATACCTATTATAACAGTGTTTACGTTATTTGTCAACAATTTTTTGTCAAAAATCTTGTGAAATATCACTATAAAAAATTTTTCAAAGGAAGGAACAAACTATGCTTACAGCGCTTTTATTTTCGGGTCAGGGCTCACAGAAGCCCGGAATGGGAAAGGCGATATACGATGCCGCCCCGGACGCGTATGAGGATATCTTCACCGTCGGCAGCGAAATACTCGGCTTCGACCTGAAAAACACGATGTTTGAGGGTACGGCGGAGGAACTCGCGGTAACGAGCGTTTCCCAGCCCGCGATATTCACAATGTCGCTGATATGCGCGAGGAAATACCTGAACGAAGGCGGCACTTTTGAAGCCGTGGCCGGTCACTCTCTCGGCGAGTACGCGGCTCTCGTGACCGCGGGCGCGGTGGACATGGAAACGGGCTTCACGCTGATAAAGCACCGTGCAGCCTGCATGGACAAGGCAGCAAAGAAGAACGGCGGCAAGATGTCCGCGATACTCGGGCTCCCGGCCGAAACGGTCGAGGAGGTATGCAAAGAAGTGAACGGCGGCGGCGATTACGTCGTCCCCGTCAATTACAACACAAAGATACAGACCGTCATAGCCGGCAGTGAGGCGGGCATAGAAAAGGCTTCGGCTCTGCTGAAAGAAAAGGGCGCCAAGCGCGTCGTGCCGCTCGCTGTGGCTGCGGCATTCCACAGCGAGTACATGAAGGAAGCGGGGCTTGAATTCGCGGAGCTGATAAAGGATATCAGGATCGGCGAGCCGCAGAAGGCGTTCTACTCGAACGTCACCGGCGCAAAGCTCACCGATTTCGGCAATATACATGATCTGCTTTCCCGCCACATCTTCTCGCCCGTGCGCTTCACCTCCGAGCTCGCCGCCATGCAGACCGACGGTATTGAGAAATTCGTCGAGTGCGGCCCCGGCAAGGCTCTCACCGGCATGGTCGGCAAAACCCTCGACGGCGCGGAAACAGCAGCCATGGACGCCTGAGGTCGCTCACGCTCGAGTTTTGGTCGCTTGCGCTCGAGTTTTGGTCGCTGACGCTCGAGACTTGGGGAAAACTTTTTTGAAAAAAAGTTTTCCCCAAACCCCTTTCAAAAAACTTTAAACGCTTCGCCTTGCAGATTAGGCAGGTAGTACACCTGCCATAACAACTGCGAGGCAGATGATCTATCAATTTCTGAAAAGTAACAGACGGGTTCGCCGCGGGGCGCTCCCCGCTGAAGAAAGGTAATTTAAATGAAGAAATATGCACTTATCGGGCACCCGCTCGGACATTCGCTCTCACCACAGATACATGAGCGGCTTATGAAGCTCGCAGGTATTGAGGGCTCCTATAAGCTGCTCGATATACCTCCCGAGGAACTGAATGAGAACTTTCCCGGACTCGCGGAACTCGACGGCTTCAACGCCACGATACCCCATAAAGTCGCAATAATCCTCTATTGCAAGGAACTCGACAAGTCCGCGGCGCGCGTCGGCTCGGTCAACTGCGTGAAGAACGGCGGAGCGGCGGTCGGATATAACACCGATGTGTTCGGCTTTACCCGCTCGATAGATATGCTCGGCGCAAGGCTCGATTCTCGGGTGCTCGTCATAGGCTGCGGAGGCGTGGGCCGTATGATAGCCGCCGAGGCCGCATACAGCGGCGGCGACGTGACCGTGGCTGTCCTGCCTGATTTCCTGCAGGATACGAATAATATAATCGCGGAAATAAAAAGCAGAATGATCGACGCAAAAATAAAAGCGGTCGGGATAAAGGCAGGAACGCTCGGCGCGGAGGACTTCGGCGGAAGCGTGCCGGGATTCGATCTGCTGATAAACGCCTCCCCCGTGGGTATGTTCCCGAAGACCGACGCGATGCCGTGTACGGAGGATATAATAAAGAGCGCCGCAAGCGTATTCGACGTTGTCTACAACCCGAAGGACACCCTGCTGACAAGAACGGCGCGTGAGCTCGGCAAACCCGCAATGACCGGTATGGCTATGCTGGTGCTTCAGGCGGCGGCGGCTCAGGAGATATGGAACGGCGCGCAGTTCAGGCAGGAAGACCTGAAAACACTGATAGCGGATATGGAGAACCTTATATGAAGATATATCTGTGCGGCTTCATGGGCTGCGGGAAGTCCCGCATAGGCCGTGAGCTCGCGAAAAAGCTCGGTATGCGCTTCGCCGACCTCGACAGCTATATAGTGGAGCATGAGGGCATGACGATACCGGAGATATTTGAAAAATACGGAGAGCCGCATTTCCGGGAGCTCGAGGCAAAGTATATCGCGGAGATGCCCGACAGCAGCGTCGTCGCGCTCGGAGGCGGCGCGATGATAAACGAAAAGACCGCGGAAACGGCGCGGGCGAGCGGCAGGGTGATTTTTCTCGACGCGGATTTTGAGACCTGCTACGAACGGATAAAGAATGACAGCAACAGGCCTCTTGCCTATAATAACCCGAAGGAGAAGGTCAGGGAGCTCTACGAGAAGCGAAGACCGATATACGCACAACGCTCGGACATAATAACAGAGGCCGCGGGGACTCCGTCAGGGATAATCGCGGCAATAAAGGAACAGCTATGATAATTTACAACGCAAGGATATTCACCGCATCGGAGGATGCGGACATAATAGAGTGCGGCTACATTGAGACAAAGGGCGGCATAATAACTGACGTCGGCAGTATGGACAGTTTTTCCGGCAGTCTCGACTCCGGCGACGTCATCGACGCGAGCGGGCTTACGGTGTACCCGGCGTTCGTGGACGCCCACTGCCATATCGGAGTGTGCGGCAACGGCGGGGGCTTCGAGAACGACGACGTGAACGAAGCGACCGACCCCTCGACGCCGCAGATGCGCGCGATAGATTCGATAAATGCCGCCGACCTGTGCTTTTCCGAGGCGGCTCACGCGGGGATAGGCACCGTGGTCACAGGCGTAGGCAGCGCAAACCCGATCGGCGGCAGCTTCATCGCGATGAAGACCTACGGCAGCACCCGCGTTGACAAGCTGGTGATAAAGGACCCCTGCTCGTTCAAGTTCGCGCTCGGCGAGAACCCCAAGCGTGTCTACAACGACCGCGACGAGGCTCCGATGACCCGCATGGCCACCGCCGCCGTGATACGCGAGCAGCTCCGCAAGGCTCAGCGATATATGGAAGACATGGCGGAGTACGAACGCACGAAAGGCACCGACGACGAGACCTCGCGCCCGGACTACGACATAAAGTGCGAGGCTCTCATACCGCTGCTCCGGCGCAAAGTAAAGGCGCATTTCCACTGCCACAGGCAGGACGATATATTCACTGCAATACGCATAGCGAAGGAGTTCTCCCTCGACTATGTGCTGATACACGCGACCGACGGCTGGCTCATAGCCGACGAGCTGCGCGACGAGCGCGCTCCGTGCATCATAGGCCCCCTGTTCGCGGACAGATGCAAGCCCGAGCTCATAAACCAGAGCATCGGCAACGCGGCAAAGCTGCATAAGCACGGAGTCGAGTTCGCTATCTGCACCGACCACCCCGAAACGCCCATACAGTACCTTCCCGTGACGGCAGGCATAGCGGTGCGCGGCGGGCTCTCAAAGGAACAGGCTGTCCTCGCGATAACGTCCGTCCCCGCGAAGATATGCGGCATCGACGACCGCGTGGGGAGCATAGAAACGGGAAAGGACGCCGATCTCGCGGCATTCCGCGGTGAGGTGTTCGATATTACCGAAATGCCCGAATTTGTCATCATTAACGGAAAATTTGTAGATTAACAAAAATCTGTCATATATCTTTCACATTCCGGTAGTAATATGAGTCGTAAAGAAAAAGGTCTGCGACCGGTCATCAGAGTGTGAAGAAAATGAAAAAAATTGCGATAATATCTTGTTTCCTGCTTGCCGTATCGGGATTTTCCGGCTGCTCCGCCGCAATGGCGGAGAGCTACACTGTCGCGGCGCAGCCATACCGTGCCTTTACCGACGAGAATATCCACAGCAGCGAATGCCGGATAGAGCTCGGCGACGAGGTGTTCGTCAGCGGACAGGGCGCATGGTTCAGCAGCAACAACATCACCATATCCGAGGGCGGAGTATATACGATCAGCGGCTCCTACAGCGGCGGCAGCATCAGCATAACCACAGATGATCCCGTAAAGCTCACATTCGAGAACGCCGACATCGCCAACGACGGCGGCTATGCCGTAGAATCGAAGTCCTCAAAGCTCGTGATCTGTTCCGAGAACGGCAGCAGCAGGCTGTCCGGCAGCGGAAACGACCTCGGTGTAGCCGTATATTCCGAGGGTACCTTGCTTTTCGCGGGCTCCGGGGAGCTCACAGTCGACGGAAGCGTGTTCTCCGCCGAGAATATCCAGTTCTCACGCGGAGTAAATGTGATCTGCGAGATACTCCGCACCGACGGGGGCTTTATAATACCCGGCACATTCAGCATAAACTGAAGCATGCACATAAAAACGGAGGGATCAGATGAAAACATACCGGACGCTGGTAAATTATCTGGAAAGAACGTGTCTGACTACCGAGACCCTTACATTCGATGAAGTCTATCGCATCGGAGGCACTTTTATCGACAGCGAATTCATAGAAAGCAAGCGCTACTTTGAATTCGAGGGCTTTACCGTAGTGAAGATAAATTTCCGTGAGAAAACCGTGACCTTCGCGAGAAAGCCGTGAGCCGGCGCCGGCGGCCTGTCTGTAACATCCGGGATAATGAACGCAATAAAAACTGCTCCTTTTCATCTGCGGAAAGGAGCAGTTTTTTTGATGCGGAAATTCAGGCGGCAGCTCAGGCATCAGCCGCGATATTCTTGTCTATCCACGCGAGGATATCGTTCAGGGTCTCTTCGCGGCAGATATCGTGGAGCAGCTCATGGCGCGCGCCGGGATAAAGCTTGATATGCACGTTCTTCATGCCTGCGCGGCAGAACTCCGTGAAGGCGCGCTTCACGCCCTTGCCGTATTCGCCGACAGGGTCTTCCCAGCCCGAGACGAACAGCACGGGCAGTTCCTTGTTCATCAGAGCGATATTCGCGGGGTCGGTGATGAACTTAATGCCGCTCATCATATCCCTGAACAGCCCGTTTGTCGCAATAAAGCCGCAGTCCGGGTCGGCGATGTACTTATCGACCTCCTCGGGAATGCTGCTTATCCAGTCAACGGGAGTGCGGTTATCGGTGCGCTTGTTGTAGCTGCCGAAGGCTATGTCGTTGAGAGCCTTGCCGGGCTTGCGCGCTCCGGCGGTCCTGACGGACACCTCCGCCACCGCGAGACCCGACGACACCGCGGGCTTCGGCTGGTGGCCGGTGCCGCAGAGTATGGCGAGCCCGGGAGCGTCCGCGTAACGTATCATATATGTGCGGGTAAGGAAACTGCCCATGCTGTGGCCGAAGAATACATACGGCAGCCCGGGGTACTCCTCGCGCATGATGTCATGCAGGATATTCATATCATCGACAGCCCTGTTCCAGCCGTCCTCCTCGCAGAAAAATCCTCTCTCCCCGGGGTCGAGCGCGGACTTCCCGTGACCGAGATGATCGTTGCCGACAGCCACGAACCCGTTGTCCGCGAGGAATTCCATAAAATCATCGTACCGGCCTATGTGCTCGGCGATGCCGTGGGCTATCTGCACTATGCCGCGGGCTTCGCCGTCGGGGTCGCACCTGCGGACGTGTATGGTGTTCTTTCCCGTGCTTGACGGGAACGTGAAATCGCTGAATACGGACATTTCTGTTTTCCTCCTTTTTTCGGGACGTTTAATAGGATCGCGATCCGCTTCTCCTCTGCTCTCCGGAGCACCGAAGCGGAACAGCGATGCGGGGGCTTGAAATAATATGGCCGTATAGCACGATCCGCTGATCTCTGGGACCAGCGGATCATTTTCTGATAGCAGGTAGACGGGATCAGCCCTTCATTGCTTCTTCCACCGCAACTGCGCAGGCAACGGTAGCGCCGACCATCGGGTTGTTGCCCATACCGATAAGACCCATCATCTCAACGTGAGCCGGAACGGAGGACGAACCCGCGAACTGTGCGTCGGAGTGCATTCTGCCCATTGTATCTGTCATACCGTAGGAAGCGGGGCCCGCTGCCATATTGTCGGGGTGGAGAGTTCTGCCGGTGCCGCCGCCCGAAGCAACGGAGAAGTACTTCTTGCCGGCATCTGTGCGCTCTTTCTTGTAAGTGCCCGCAACGGGGTGCTGGAAACGTGTCGGGTTGGTGGAGTTTCCTGTGATGGAAACGTCAACGTTCTCCTTCCACATTATAGCAACACCTTCGGTGACGTCGTTGGCGCCGTAGCAGTTTACCTTGGCGCGCAGGCCGTTCGAATATGCCTTGCGGAATACTTCCTTGACTTCGCCTGTGTGATAATCCATTTCAGTCTCAACGTAAGTGAAGCCGTTGATACGCGCGATTATCTGTGCCGCGTCCTTGCCGAGACCGTTGAGGATAACTCTTAACGGCTTCTGGCGAACCTTGTTTGCCTTTTCGGCGATACCGATAGCGCCCTCTGCCGCGGCGAAGGATTCGTGACCCGCGAGGAACGCGAAGCATTCGGTCTCTTCCTCGAGCAGCATCTTGCCGAGGTTGCCGTGACCGAGACCTACCTTACGCTGGTCTGCAACGGAGCCGGGGATACAGAACGCCTGT
>CAMVBT010000112.1 GCA_947165805.1 uncultured Clostridia bacterium | reverse complement strand
GAAACAATAAAGGAAATAATGTCCGATGTGGGAAATTCGCTCATACTCATCATAGTTTCATTCGGCGTACTCCAGTTCCTTATACTGAAACTGCCGAAAAGAAAGCTGCTCCGGATACTGATAGGTATATGCTATACATTTGTCGGACTTGTCATATTCCTTGCCGCCGCGACAATAGGCTTTATGCCCATAGGCTATAAGCTCGGCTATCAGCTTGCGGCGAGCGGCAATATCCCGCTGACGGTATTTGCGTTCGTTATCGGTATGGTGGTAGTTCTCGCGGAGCCCGCTGTCCATGTGCTGAACAAACAGGTCGAAAATGTAACGGGCGGTTCAGTGACAAAGCGCGAGATGATGCTTGCGCTCTCGATAGGCGTCGGAGTTTCTATCGGTCTGTCTGTGATACGCATAATGATCGGTTTTTCCGTGCTTTACTATCTTATTCCCGGATATCTCGTTTCTCTCGGACTTTCATTCTTCGTCCCGAAGCTCTACACAGCGATAGCGTTCGACTCCGGCGGAGTTGCGAGCGGTCCGCTGACATCGAGTTTTATACTGCCTCTGGCGATAGGCGCTTGCATGGCCCTCAACGGATCGGCAAATGTTCTTTCAAGCGCGTTCGGTGTTGTTGCTATGGTCGCCATGACACCTCTGATAACGATACAGGCTCTCGGCTTCAAGGCGGTCGTTTCGGAGCGTGTAAGAAAACGTATCGCAATGTCCCGCATAATGTCTGCCGACGATGAACAGATCATTTACTTTGAATAGGAGGCCCGGGCTTGGAAAACAAAGTCTCTGATACAAACAGAACAGCTCCGATAAAACTGGAGCTGCTGATAACTATTGTGGAAAAGAATAAAGCGGAGTTCTATGCCGACCTTATCGAATCCTTCGAGGTGAATTTTCAGTTCGTCACACCTGCGCGCGGCACAGCGAAGGCCGAGTTCCTCGATTATCTGGGACTCGCGGACACCGACAAGGCGGTCATATTCAGTGTGGTGCGTGAGGATAAGCTCGACGATCTCACATATCTGCTCGGGAAGAAATTCCGTACAGTAAGGGGCGGCAAGGGAGTCTCGGTATCCGTGCCTTTATCGAGCATGATAGGTACGTCTGTCTACGCTTTTCTTTGCAACGCCGTAAATACAGTCAGGGGGAAGGATTGAATGTCTGAGAACAGCAATTATGAGATGATATTCTGTGTGATAAACGCGGGCTTTTCCGATACGGTCATGGACGCCGCGCGAGAAGCCGGAGCCCGCGGCGGAACGGTCATACGCGCCCGCGGCACCGCGGGTAAGGAAGCCGAGGAGCTTTTCAGCATAACCGTACACCCGGATAAAGAAGTCGTCATGATACTTGTCCCGAAGGATATAAAGGACGCTGTGATGACCGCGATATACCGAAGCGCGGGAATGAACGCCGCGGGGCAGGGGATAGCCTTCTCAATGGCGGTCAGCAGGACGGTGGGATTGCAGTAAGTGCGTCTATATCTCGTTCTTGATCTTGTTCAGCGCACCCTTTTCAAGACGTGAGACCTGCGCCTGACTTATGCCTATCTCGTTGGCGACCTCGACCTGAGTTTTGCCTTGCAGGAACCGAAGGTTCAGTATCTTCTTCTCGCGGCTGCCGAGCGCGGAAATGGCTTCTTTGAGCGCTATCTCGTTGAGCCAGTTGATGTCGTCGTTGTTGTCGCCTATCTGATCCATTACATAGACAGTGTCGCCTGTGTCCGAGAAGACCGGCTCATATAGCGATATCGGTTCCGTTATCGCTTCAAGGGCGACCACAACGTCCTCCCGTTTGCAGTCTATCTTTTCGGATATCTCTTCGATAGTCGGGTCACGTTTCAGCTTTGCGGTAAGTTTTTCTCTGGCCTGTATCGCTTTATACGCCGTATCGCGCAGCGAGCGGCTCACTCTTATCTGTCCGCTG
Source organism: uncultured Clostridia bacterium (assembly GCA_947165805.1). Taxonomy (GTDB): domain Bacteria; phylum Bacillota; class Clostridia; order Oscillospirales; family Ruminococcaceae; genus Ruminiclostridium_E. Next base: position 5,932 of record CAMVBT010000112.1, on the reverse strand, counting down.
TCACGGATATGGCGCTTGACCTCGCCCTCGATCATCGGAACGGCGTATGTGCTGAACCGCACGCCGAATTCCGCGGAAAAGTTGTCTATCGCTTTTATCAGACCGATGCAGCCCACCTGAAACAGATCGTCGGGGCTCTCACCGCGTCCCGTGAAGCGCTGTATCACGCTGAGCACAAGTCGCAGGTTGCCGTTTATAAGTTCCTCACGCGCCTTCATATCACCTTTTTTGGTGCGCTCGAGCAGCTCCGCCTTTTCGGATTCGGTCAATACTTTCAATTTCGATGTGTTTATCCCGCTTATCTCGACTTTTCCGTAATACATAGGCCGCCTCCAGAAAACGGAGCATATATGCTCTTTCTTACAAGAAAAAGTATTGACAGGCGGCTGTTTATTATTCTTGATAAAATATGGTAAATCAAAGAAAACATAAAGGGCGGCTGTAAAGTACAGCGCTCATATATCAGTGGAGGAGCTTATCATGAATGAGTTATGTATGATAATAAAAGATATGGTTAAGCCGAATTTTCTTAATATCAGAACATCAATACAGACCTATGACAGAGATGCGCTATGCTGCGGAGCTCCGTGTTGGAGATGGGCATATCATGCGCTCCATTCAGCCGATAAGTGGTTTATAAATCCTTGTGTATATGACGAGCCGCCGTTCCATGAAGAAGGTCTGGACAATCCCGATAAGCCTGCTTCGGTCATTCTGTCGGACGATCAGCTCCTTGATTATCTTGATAGTGTGGAACAGAAGACATATTCATATCTTGATTCCCTCACTGATGAAATGCTTTACGAATGTCCCGAAAACTGTGAGCATACAAGAATGGAATTAATACTCCGACAATTCCGTCATATCTCGTTCCATACAGGAATGCTTAACGGACAAACAGCCGTTGCGACAGGTAAGTTTCCGATGTGGGTCTCTCAGGCGGATAAATATGTTGATGACGGTATTCTTTTTGGCAGATACCGGAAGGGTCAGGTTACAAAGTAAGTTAATATTGGTCAGAAGTCTGAAAAAACAATGCCCTGAAGCGCTTTGAAACGCTTCGGGGCAAAACTTCTTTATTGCTTCAATGTTTACGGCAGCTTCTCAATCTCTTCGAGCAGAGCTCCGAGCACCTCGTCCTCCGGGACTGTGCGCAGTATCTCGCCCTTGCGGAATATGACTGCCTTACCGCTGCCGCCTGTAATTCCGAGGTCGGCTTCTCTTGCTTCTCCGGGGCCGTTCACTATGCAGCCCATGACAGCTATCTTTATGTCCTTGTTTATACCGCTGACCGCTTTTTCGACCTTATCCGCAAGCGAGATAAGGTCTATCTGCGTTCTGCCGCAGGTCGGGCAGGAAACGATATTGACGCCTCCGCCTATCCCGCATGCTTTAAGGATATCCTTTGCCGCCTGTACTTCCTCGAGAGGGTCAGCGGTGAGCGATACTCTTATCGTATCACCTATGCCGTCACATATCAGAGAACCTATGCCGACCGCGGATTTTATGACACCCATTCTCGCGGTGCCGGTCTCGGTCACTCCGAGGTGAAGCGGGTAGTCAGTCTGTTCCGCCAGCAGTCTGTAAGACTGGATAGTAGTTTTCACATCGGAGGATTTTATCGAGATGACGATATCGTCAAAATCGTATTTATTCAGGAGCCTCACATTTTCGAGCGCGCTCTCGACAAAAGCTTCCGGTACGGGGCGGCCATATTTTTCGAGTACCTGTTTTTCCAGTGAGCCGGAGTTCACGCCTATCCTTATCGGTATGCCTTTTCTGCGGCAGATATCGGCAACGGCTCTGATGTTCTCCTCGCCGCCGATGTTGCCGGGATTTATCCTTATCTTATCGACGCCGAGCTCCGCGCATTTCAGAGCTATCCGGTGGTCGAAATGGATATCCGCGACTATCGGAACGGAGACCGCGTTTTTCAGTGCGGGTATAAGCTCCGCGTTTTCAAGGTGCGGAACGGCGGCTCTTATCACCTGACAGCCCGCTTTTTCGAGAGCGACAGCCTGTTTTACGCTGCCTTCGATATCATCAGCGCGGACGTTGAGCATCGACTGTATGTAGATATTTCCGTCCCCGAAGGTTATATTTCCTGCTTTTACCTGTTTTTTCATATCCTGCTCCATTTTCTATATCTCGTAATAAATGCAGAGAGTTCCGCTTTTAACGGATATCTCCGCCTGTTTTTCTATAAATTCGTTGCTTACGCCGAGCGAGAAGGTGTTGGTCAGCTCAACGCTGTCGGTCTCATACATCAGCCCGCGGATATCCACACCTTTGCAGACATCGCTCAGCGCGAATACCGAAACAAATCCGGACTCCCGGCATGGCAGACGGAAAGTTCCGTCCGTCACAGCGGTAATGACATAATCCCGTCCGTAAATGAATGCTTGCAGCCTGTCCTGTGACAGCATTCCGGCAAGCTGGATATTTGCGAGGGTATGGTCGAGCCTGCCTCCAGTGCCGCCGTATATGTGAAACTCCGTGCAGCCCTGTGAACGTCCGATCTTTACGGCTTCAAAGGTATCTGTGGTATCCTTGATGTGCGGGAGCCTTGTGAAAATGCTTTCATCGGGCTGTTCGCTGAGCGAGTCGAGGTCGCCGACGATATGATCCGGTCTGATGCCGAGACTTTCAAGCGTTTTCAGCCCTCCGTCGGCTGCAATGATATATTTTTCTCCGTCCGGGAGCCGGATAGTATCGGGAAATTCGTTCCCGGCGCCGAAAATAACGCATACCGGCATCGTTTCATTCTCCTTTATACACACAGGCTTATAAAGAAGCCCTTATAAAATGATACAAATGCTCTTTTCTCTCTGACAAGTTTTTCCGCGCAGACAGAACAGAAGCCTTCGCCGAAGCCTTTGCCTGTCATCTTGCCGTAGCTTTCCTTTATGCACCAGATACGGCATAATTCGCGGTCGAGGGCGGCGGGTTCAAGTCCCGTTACCATGGCGAGCTCGTCATCGGTGAGGAATTTCCTGCCGACATTGAGAGAAAGGTGCCTGATATCCTGTATATCGACACCTACAGGTATATCCGACACCGCGCAGACCACGCTTTTTCCGGAATGGCTGATGTTGAAGAAAATATCGGGGCGGTTCGCCAGAAACGGCTTTCCGTGCTTGTTCAGGGTGAAAGACGGCATTTCCGCAAAGCCGAATTTCTGCCTTAGCGCAAGCCTCACCAGCAGGAAACCGTAGGCGGAGCGCAGCGCGGCGGTCTCATTCTTCATTCCTGCGCATTGATCGTATCTTTCCGGGCTCAGGAACGGCCTGAGATCGGAAAGGCTCCGGCTGTCTCCGGAAAAATCGTAGTAATATACTTCGGGAACGGTCATAACGATATTCTTTCGTCACAGTAGTCGCAGACGAGCACGCTGCCGGTCTTTATGAAGCTGTGGGGAAGATATTTCTCGGTATGTGTTATGCACTTCGGATTGGTGCAGCAAACGTCGTTCATTACCGTGCCTTTGAGCAGAGGCTTCGACTCAAAGCCGTAATCTATCATGCAGAGTATAAGCGCCATACGGACATACATACCGTAGTTTGCCTGCTTGAAATAAGCCGCTCTCCGGTCGTCATCGACTTCCACGGCTATCTCATCCACACGCGGCAGAGGGTGGAGGACGATCATATCGGCGGGTGCGAGCTTCATTTTCGCGGCGTCAAGGCAGTAGACGTTCTTCTGTCTGTCGTATTCCTCGGGTGAGCCGAATCTTTCGCGCTGGATACGGGTCATATAGAGAACATCGAGGTGAGGGAGAGCTTCCTCGAGCGTCAGGTATTCGACATACTCTTTGCCGGCCGCGGTGATATAGTCCTTTATATATTCCGGTACTTTCAGTTCTTTGGTGGAAACGAGTATGAATTTATTTCCGTCAAAGCACGAAAGAGCTTTCAGCAGGGAGTGTACGGTCCTGCCGTTTTTCAGGTCTCCGCAGAAGCCCACGGTAAGTCCGGAAAGCGTTCCTTTTTCCTCACGAAGAGTCAGAAGGTCTGTAAGTGTCTGTGTGGGATGCATATGACCGCCGTCGCCCGCATTGATGACAGGGCAGTCCGCGGTAAGAGCAGCCGCCTTTGAGGAGCCTTCCAGCGGATGCCGCATAACGAGGATATCGGAGTATCCGCTGACGATCTTTGTGGTATCCTTGAGGTTCTCGCCCTTTGCGACCGAGGAATTGGAGGGATTGTCGAAGCCGCTGATACCGCCGCCGAGCCGGAGCATCGCGGTCTGGAAGCTCATCTGCGTCCTTGTTGAAGGCTCATAGAACAGTGTTCCCATGATCTTGCCGCGGCAGGCGCCTGCGTATACCATAGGTGCGCTCATTATCTCATGAGCCAGCGAGATGATAGAACACCACTGGTCGGATGTAAAATCGTTGATGTCGATAAGATGCGGTATTTTAGTCATTTGTACGGCACTTCCTTTGATATTTTTCTAATTATACCACATATCGACCAAATTTTCAAGATACTGTGCAATTAAAAATATAAAAACTTGCATTTTATATAATATTATGATATAATATACGAGGAGCGTTGAAAGCGGCAGGGCAGAACGTCTGACCGCTTCCGAAAAGCAACAAAAGGGACGGGAGCGGCTGCTCGCCGCACGGGGAGGTATTCTTATGGAATATGTGATAAGACCGATAAAAGCATCCGAATACCCGGTGCTGGAGGATTTCCTGTACCAGGCCGTGTTCATTCCCGAGGGTATCAAGCCTCCGCCGAAGAAGATAATCGACGAAGATGCTCTGCAGGTCTACATAAAGGATTTCGGTATCTATCCGGATGACAGATGCCTTGTCGCGGAGATCGACGGTGAGATCATAGGTGCGGTATGGACGCGTATTATGAATGATTACGGTCACATCGACGACGAAACACCTTCGTTCGCAATATCCCTCTATACGACTTACCGTAAAAAGGGGATAGGCACGGAAATGATGAAGCAGATGCTCGCGCTTCTTTCGGAGGCGGGCTATAAGAGAGCATCTCTTTCGGTGCAGAAGGCGAATTATGCCTATAAAATGTATCTTAATGTCGGATTTGAGGTATTTGACGAGACCTCCGAAGAGTATATAATGGTCTATCGTTTCTGAGGCGGGAAAACATCTGCGCCCTGACGGATCATTCATAGTATGTGTAATAGCATACAGTATTTTCAGCCAGCAAAAAAGAGGAACAAAATGAACAGGATAGTAAGAAAACAAGCGTTGAACTCCACAGTGACACTGATGGAGATCGAGGCTCCGCTTATTGCACGCAAAGCCGAGCCGGGTCAGTTCATAATCATACGCTCGCACACCGACGCGGAGCGCATACCGCTCACTATCGCGGATTTCGACCGCACCGCGGGAACTGTCACCATAATCTTTCAGATAGTCGGAGCGGGAACTATGCGCCTGAACGCGCTGAACGAGGGCGAATATGTCGAAAGTTTTGCCGGCCCGCTCGGCAGAGCCACACATACCGAGGGAATAAAAAAAGCCGCGGTAGTAGGCGGCGGAGTCGGCTGTGCGATAGCCTATCCCGTCACGAAGAAACTGTTTGAGCAGGGAACGGAGGTACACGCTGTCGCAGGGTTCCGTTCAAAGGAGCTTGTTATACTTGAAAACGAGTTCAGGGCACATTCCTCGGCATTTTACGCTGTTAGCGATGACGGCTCGTGGGGCGAAAAAGGACTTGTCACAGATGCGCTGAAAAAGCTGATCGAAAGCGGTGAGCAGTACGATGAAGTAATAACGATAGGGCCGCTGATAATGATGAAATTCGTCTGCGCACTGACAAAGCAGTATGGTATAAAGACGATAGCAAGCATGAATCCGATAATGATAGACGGAACGGGAATGTGCGGGTGCTGCCGCCTTACAGTGGGCGGTCAGACGCGTTTTGCCTGCGTTGACGGCCCCGAATTC
>CAMVBT010000111.1 GCA_947165805.1 uncultured Clostridia bacterium | reverse complement strand
CTTGCGCCGCGAGCAGTAGCCGCTGTCGGCTATTATCTTCTGGATCCTTACAAGCTCCATATCTGTCATTCCTTTGCGAAAGCGGTCATAAACCCGCCGTTCAGTATATTTTTCAGCCAGTCGAACATACCGTGCGAGGGCTCGGTGCGCGCAACGCTGTCCGCGGCGGTCATGGCGACGCGTTTCAGCAGTTTACCGTCAAGGTACACGTCCGCCGTCCCGAGCTTCTCGCCCTTTGAGACCTCGGCGTACACAAATCCCGGCACGTTGTATCTCACGGATATCTTCTTCGCTTCGTCAGCCGTCATTCCGACAGTCAGAGTTTCCTCCGGAAGCACCGATACGGTGTCCGAAGTACCGCCGATGACCTCGGCGGAGAACGCCTCCAGTCGTATGTCATAGCGCTTCATGCTCTCAAAGCCGCCGTCCAGCAGCTTCCTGTGGTCGTTCCAGTCGTCCGGCGCGTTGAGCGTGACCGCTATCAGCGTGCAGCCGTTCCTCTCGGCAGCCGAAACAAGGCATCTGCGCGCATTGTCGGTAAATCCCGTCTTCACGCCGATGCAGCCCTCGTACATACCCAGCAGCTTGTTGGAGTTGCTGAGTGTGCGTTTTGCCGGCGGATTTCCGAATTCCGTCACTGTCGAGGCCGAGCCGCATATCCTGCGGAATTCGTCGTTTTTCAGCGCCTCACGGGTCAGCAGAGCCATATCATAGGCGGTAGAATAATGCCCGTCCGCGTCAAGCCCGGAGGGTGTGACGAAGTGGGTGTCCTTCATGCCTATCTGCGCGGCGCGCCGGTTCATCATATCGGCGAAGGCCGACAGACTACCCGCGATGTTGACCGCGGCGGCGTTTGCGGCGTCGTTGCCCGAGGGCAGCAGCATACCGCAGCACAGAGCTCTGCGGGTCACTATATCACCCTCTTTGAGCCCCATTGACGTGCCTTCCACGCGTATCGCCGTGCTGTCGGCGACGAAGAGCCTGTCCGGGTCTCCCGCCTCCAGAGTCAGCAGGGCGGTCATTATCTTCGTGGTGCTCGCCATTGCGCGCTGCTTGTGCGCGTTCTTTTCAAAGAGCACCGTACCCGTATCGGCATTCATGACCACCGCGCAGTCCGCGGAGATATCGGCTTCACGGGGCATGGCGGAGACCGCTGTATTAAGCATTGTGAGCGCCAGCGCAAGCGCGGCTGTAACGGAAACTATCTTCATATATGTTCACCTCGCAGGTATTCTTTGCATACCCGCGCATATTATACGGCGAACATTGACGGAAAATTATTCCTCGGTCTTTTCCGTGTCCTCTGCGGCGTCGGTGAGGGCATCTGCGGCTTCGTCGCCGGCTTCGCCCTTCTTGCCGAACATATTCTTCAGCTTGCCGATGAGCTCGGGAGCGCTTTCGATTATGCCTTCGATCGGGCTGGACTTGCCGCCGAGCTCGAGTATCTTCGAGTCGCCCTCCTTGTTGATGACGATGAACGCCTGCGGTTTAATGGAGATGCCTGCTCCCGCGCCGCCCGCGAATACTTCCTTCGGAGTGGTGGACGGGATATCCGAGCCGCCGGATACGAAGCCGAACGACACCTTCGATATCGGTATGATCGTCGTACCGTCGGGAGTGGAGATAGGCTTGCCGATAATGGTATCCACATCGACGAGCTCGCGTATCTTCTCCATTGAGGTGCTCATAAGTCCTTCAAGATGCTGTGCCATAAATTATCCTCCTATAGCTCACCTGCTTGCCGCAGGTCTTGCTTTTACGTTCTTTTTTGCTTTTGCGGGTTTGGGCTTGCTGTTGTATTTCAGGTACGTTTTCAGCACCCTCACGCCGAGCCACAGCGCAACTCCCAGCAGAGTGGAAATGCGCAGCTTCACCAGCATATAGACGAAGATATCGTCCTTCTCCGCCCCGAAATCCGCCTCTATGTTTATCTCGCCTATCTTTGTATCGAGATATGTTGTCAGAAATTCCTGCGCCGAATATATCGCGGAGCACAGCCCTCCGTATTTCAGAGCGGTCTTTGCCGCGTCGTCGGAGCCTACCACCCAGTCGATATACACGTCCCTTATCCTGATCTTTTTGAAAAGCCTCTTTATCGGCGGCGAAGCGCTTCTGACATAATCCATTATCATATCGACCGAGAGCTTCATCTTCGGCTTTTTCGCCCGTTTGCCGACCTTGTGACCGGACATTTTCCCGGCTTTGCCGCTGTCCTCGGTCTCCGGAGAGCTTTCGTCAGCTTCGTCGGCGTTTTCAGCCGTGCCGGAGCCGCTTTTACCCGTTTTCTCCGCTTTTTTGCGCTGTTTTTCGGCCTTTTTGCGTTCGCGCTCGGCTTTTTTTGCTTTCTTGCGCTTCTTTTTTTCGGCGGTCTTCGAGTCGAGCGGAGTTTTATACAGCGTGAAGCATAGTATCTTCACACTTATCTCGGCTTCCTTCTCATAGATGAGCTTCACCCGTATAGACTGCGCGAAAAGTATTATCAGGATAAGCAGGATCGAACCGAATATGATCCAGCCTGTCATCTTGTTTTCCTTTCAGGAAAAAAATAATATATAGTTTACAGTTAACAGTTAACAGTTGTGGTGCCGCTTCGCGGCGATCTTAAAACTGACGGGATACGATGGTATCTGCCGCTTGTTACAATTCTGCATTATGTTGTTTCGTCGAAATTCGCGTCACCGGTGTCTGTGCTGTCGGGATAGCCGAGTTCGCGCTCCTTTTCGAGCTCCGCGAGTTCGTCGAAGTCGAGCTGACCGTCCTGATCGGGCAGGGGAGGGAGCTCCTCGATCCTGCTGAGCCCGAAGCACCGCAGAAATGTGTCCGTGGTGCGGTAGGATATAGGCCGTCCGGGCAGATCGAGCCGCCCCGCCTCTTCAAGCAGCCCGCGCTCGCATAAGCTGTTCACGACGCTGCTGCTGTCAATGCCGCGCACCTGCTCGACGAAGGACTTGGTGACCGGCTGATTGTAGGCTACTATCGCGAGGACTTCCATTGCCGCCTGCGAGAGCGGCTGCTGGCGCTTGGTCTCGAGAGCCTTTTTCACGTTGTCCGCGAACTCCCTGCGCGCCGCTATCTGGAAACCTCCGTTTATCCGCAGTATCGTAAGCCCGCTCTCACGGACGTTGTACTGCCTTTCAAGATGATCGACAAGCTTGACGGCGGTCTCAACGTCCAGCTCCGTCGCCTCGGCGAGCTTTTCCGGGCTTATCGGGTCGCCGTATGCGAACATCACGGCTTCTACCGCCGCGATGCCCTCCGCGTAATTCATTCCTCCGTCACCCCGCCTTCCGAGTTGTTTTCGTCATTGTTTTCGTTTGTCTGCGTTTCTGTACCGTCGGACATTATTATCGTCTCGCCGTCCTCGGAGAACTTTACTCTGCCGCGCTTCGAGAGCTCCAGCAGCGCGAGGAACACCGCCACCTGCGCCGACCGGCTCTGTCCCTTGTACAGTGACCTGACCTCGATCTCCTCGCCTGTGCGCAGCCTGCGCAGTACGAATATCAGCTTTGCGAACACGCTGACGTAGGACTGAGCGACTATCGGCTGCAAAACGAGCTTGGCGTCCTGCTTGAGCCGCCTGCTCTTGGTGCTTACCGCCGTGTAGTTCTCCAGCAGCTCATAGCGGTCGTGACGTCCGCGGTATATCTTGTCCACCGGAATGTCGAGCGGCTCGCGCACGAACACCGAATCCCCGATATAGTGCCGTTTCAGGCGCTCGGCGGTGCGCTTGCACAGCGCGTACTCGATGAGGCGTCCGGAGAGCTCCTTTTTGAGCTCCTCGACCTCCTGCTTCGGCAGGAGCTCCGCGGTCTTGATGTATATGAGATGAGCCGCCATTTCGACGAACTCTCCCGCGACGTCGATATCCGCCTCCTGCATCCTGTCCAGATAATCGAGGAACTGGTCGAGCAGTATGGATATCTCGATGTCGCGGATATTGAGCTTATGCTTGCTTATGAGGTTCAGCATAAGGTCGAGCGGCCCCTCGAATATCTCCAGCCTGAAGCTTAATTCTTCCATATCAGCAGATGAACTTCGTTATCAGGTCAAGCAGGGTGTATATAGCGTCCGTGATGAACTGGAACGGTATCGAAAGAATGCCCGTGTACATCAGCACCAGCAGACCTATCATGATGTACTGCTCATACTGCATTATCGCGAAGTAGTATTTCTGGGGCAGGAAAGCGAAGAATACTCTCGACCCGTCGAACGGCGGAATGGGCAGCAGGTTGAAAACGCCGTTATAGAGGTCTATCTGTATTATCAGCTCGAGCGCGAGGATAAGGTAGTAGAGCACCTGCGCTCCGCTTGCGTTGTAGTTGACGATCAGTATTTTCTCGATTATCAGAAAAACGAGCGAGGAAAGAACGTTCGCAAGGGGTCCGGCGGCGGCTGTCAGAGCCATAGCCGCTTTCTCGCTCTTTATTTTTGTACATCTTCTTGTGTTGACAGGAACAGGCTTTGCCCAGCCCACGCGGAAGAGGATAATGCCTATCGTTCCGATGAGGTCGAGGTGAGCGAAGGGGTTGAGCGTTATGCGTCCCTGTCTTTCGGCGGTATCGTCGCCGAGGAGCTTTGCCGTGAGGGCGTGGGCGCTTTCATGCAGCGGGAATACCACGAACAGCATGACGAGTATGGAAAACGCCGTAAGTATGATAGTCAGGAGATTTCCCGACATAATAGCACTGAACATTAAAAAACCTCAATTCTTCTGCAAACAATATCTTTCTATATTATACTATATTTTATAATATTTTGCAAGTGTTTTTTTGATTTATGCGGCAAACACGAAAAAACCGCGCCTTTTAGTTGTCGCTTACGCTCGAGAACGGGAACAAGTTGCCTCCGGCGGCCACCCCTTTAAAAAAGGGGTGGACCCTAAACTAAAGCGCTTCGCCTTGCTAATTGGCAGGTAGTACGCCTTTTAAAGCAATCATAATAACGAAAGATAAAAAATACTGCTCCTTTCAGCATTGGAAGGAGCAGTAATTATTATACTTTCAGTGTCTTTTACTTACAATAGAGGCAGTTCGTAAGGAGTCTGCAAGGCGAAGCGTTTGAAAAGTTTTTGCCCAGCTTTTTTCAAAAAGCTGGCCGCCGGAGGCAACTTGTTCCCGTTCTCGAGCGTAAGCGACCTCTTGTTCCCGTTCTCGAGCGGCTTAATTGAGTTCTGTGAGGCAGCAGGTCAGGGAAACGGACTTATTGTCCCACTTTGCGGTATACGAGAAGTCCTTGACGACGCCGGAGCCGATCTTTGGTGTGCGGTTCATTACGATCGTGGACGAGGATTCCTTATTCACGTCGTATATCTTCATTCTGAAAACATTGGGGTCTTCGAGATCGCGGCGCAGAGCTGTGAGCAGGACGTAGCGGCTGTAGCACTTTCCGTCGCTTTCCGACCAGAGTATCTTTGTAACTACCGGGTTGCCCTCGGCGAGAATGCTCTTGACCCTGTTGAGGTCGTTCTCGCTGTTGAGAACGAACGAGCTGCCCGTATCGCGCAGGGTGTTGTAGCAGTGAATTGCGCGTATCATCGCGTAGTCGTTGGCGCTGTATTCGGTGCGCAGGGTATTGGAGTTGAAGTTCGGCACAAGGACTTCGGCTTCTTCCCAGCCGGTGCCGGGCTCATTGTACGGTATCGTTATCTTGAGCCAGCCCTTGTTCTGGGCATTGGCGGCGTCCTCGCTCTTTACGCGCAGGGTCTTGCCGCTTGAAGCGAAATTCAGATAATTCTCCGGGTCGAGCCATGTGGTCTGCATAGTCTGGAGAATGACCTTGCGCAGAGGCTCGTCTGTGGAGATCGTAGTTCCCTCAAATGTATATGACAGGTCCTTGCCCTTTTCAAAGGCTTCCGGAACTCTGCCGCGGAACCAGTCTCTCGCCAGCATTATCATGCCGAAATCGAGGGTGGAGGCTTCCTTCGTCTTGAAGTTGCCGAAGCTGAAACCGTTGAAATCGGGGTTGAAGCCTGTATCGTAGAGCGTGTAGCTGTCGGGAGTGCCGTCGTAGTCGTCATCGACGATATCGTCGTCCATGGAGGCTATCAGGGTCGTGTAGAGACCCTCGAGTATATCGGCCTCCTCAAGCGGGTAATACTGGCCGCCTGTGCTTGCGGCTATCTTTTGGAGAAGTTCGCGGTCTATCTCGTTTCCGAGGCTTATGGTGTTTATCGTGACATTCTTCGCTTTTGCGAGGGACACGATATCCGCGAGAGTGTAGCCCGCCGTGTCGGTGGAGATGCCGTCCGTCAGCAGGATTATGACGTTTCTTTCGCTGAGCGTGGATTCGTCGAAGCTCTCCAGACCGAGCATCAGCGCTCTTTCGACGCTTGTGCCGTCAAATCCGGGGCCAAGCGTGCGAATGGACTGTATCGCGTTCACTACCGTCGATTTGTCGGACTCAAAGCCGCAGAGCGTCTTGAAGTCGGATGTGTACGAGGAAATGGCGTATTTCACCGAGCCGTTCAGCGATGTGACGAAGTTCTGCGCGAAGGACAGTCTCTTGAAGTTGATGTCGTTCTCCTTCGAGGTGGACTGTATTGCCTTCGGGTACATGGAGCCGGAGTTGTCTATGAGCAGATGAACGTTCATCTGACCGCTCTGATATGCCTCGGCGGCCTTGTGAATGGTCTTTTTCGAGCCGAGCACATAGACGCCGTTCTCGCTGAAATTGCAGTAGACCGAGTCGTTGTCGCTGAATACGGCGCCGCTGAGCTCGGAGTATTTCTTTGAATACGGGTCAAATCTGAAAACGCAGAGGTCGGCAGCTGTGATACCGGCGTACTCGGCAGCCTTTGTGTCGAAGTTGAAGCTCAGCTTGCCGGAATCGAAGCCTCCCTCGCAGTGTACCTCGTATGGAGCCGTGATAACGCCTGCGTTCGCGGCTATGGAGTTCAGCGAGAGCTTATCGACTGTGGCGCCGTAGATGTTGCCGTGTCCGGTGAGCGTTACTTTTCCGTCGGGGAATTCTATCTCCCGCACGAACGTTCTTTCGGAGTCCTTGGTCTTGCCGTCTGTGATGAGCGAGAGCGGGTCGAGAGCCGCCAGCACCTCGGTGCCGTCCTTAAGACCGTCGCCGTCGGAGTCGGGATTGGTGGGGTCAGTGCCGTATTCCTTTTCCTTGCTGTCGGTAAGGCCGTCGCCGTCCGTGTCGGCAGCGATGAGGCTTGTTTTCGCGGCTGCCTCGTCCGCGTTTTTAACGCCGTCTCTGTCCTGGTCGGCGTCGTCCTTCATTTCTTCGGCGGTATTATATGTGGAGGGGTAGAATCTGTTGAAGTTATATCTCAGCGCTGCGGAAAGATTGTCCTCATTCGCTTTCATCGCGAGATAGCCGAGAATGCCGATAGCGACGACCGCGGCAGCCGCTATGCCGATTATAAGGGGCTTTGCTTTCGAGCCGTCCGTGGCGCGCGCCGAATATTTTCTGTTTGCCATTCGGTGGTTTCATCCTTTCGGGGGGTATAATATTAACTTATATTATATCATATTCACTCCATATCGTCAATAACATTCGATCAAAACTTGTTTTTTCAGCATTTCGTATAATTATGTTTGTATATAATATATAGGGAACCACTAAAAACCCAATTTGAGAGAAAAAGAGCTATCCACGCCGTTTACTGCGTCAAACCTCCTAACCGGGCATAATTAATATTTTTCTGAAATACCTCTTGACAAAACCACAGAAATGTAGTACAATGTATTATACGGAGGAGGAGAGTAACTATGGTTTTTTCGATAAGACTGACTGAGGAGGAAAAGAAGCTGGCTGAAAGCTATGCGCGCCTTCATTCCATATCGGTCGGTGAGGCGTTCAAAAGGGCGCTTTTTGACCGTATAGAGGAGGAATACGATCTGGCAGTCTATGAGGACGCGCACGCTGAATACGAAGCGGGCGGCGAAGTGAGCAGACCTGTGCAGGAGCT
>CAMVBT010000110.1 GCA_947165805.1 uncultured Clostridia bacterium | reverse complement strand
AGCTGCTGCCGCCGAATCCACCGCCGGGAGCGCCGTTCCCGTCCGGCTTGTCGGGAGGAGTTCCGCCGCCGGGCATATCGGGCGGATCGCCGTCGGGAGGTGTGCCGCCGGGACCTCCGTTTCCGTCAGGCTTCTCGGGAGGAGTTCCGCCTTCCGGCATATCTGCAGGAGCGCCCTCGGGCTTTTCGACGCTGTCGGAAGTATCGCTTTCGTTCTGCACGGTCACTTCCGTTGTCGTCTGTTCCGTTTCCGAAACAGTTGTCTGCTCGGCCGCGGAAGCTGTGGCCTGCTCCGAGCCGTTATCCGATTTGTTTGTGCTGCATGATGCAAGAGAAGCAGCCAGCATTATCGCCATTATCGTAGTAATATATTTTTTCATATTGATCGCTCCTTTTCGTATGTTTTCAAACGTTTCCGTTTGCTTTATCTGTATTATAGCAGCCGAACCTAAAATCAACTTAAGAAAAATAAAAAAGCCATAAATTTTTTTGGAAATTTACAGCTTTCCGGAATTTAAGATCGTTTCAGTGTATCGACAGTACGATATACCGGAAATCCTGACATCGACCGGACTATATGCTATAAGCGCGGAGCCCGCGCTGCCAATATTACCTCGGATAGTTAATATGTAAATTTACTTCTTTCTTCCATTGCTTTTTTCTGCTATATATGCTATAATATAGCCTGTCAATGGCTATACCTCTTTAAATGTTATGCCGCATAAGACGGTAATGCCGTTTTGTCCGGTTCTTTATATGGAGGTCAGATGAAAAACAACGATTTTACGGAAGGCGCGATACTTCCGAAGCTGCTTGAATTTATGCTGCCGGTGCTGTTCGCTATGTTTTTGCAGGCTATGTACGGCGCTGTCGATCTTCTGATAGTCGGGCAGTTCAGCACCACCGCCGATGTGTCGGGCGTAGCTACAGGCTCGCAGATAGTTATGACGCTCACCAACCTGATAGTAAGCTTTTCAATGGGAATTACGGTAGCAGTCGGTCAGAAGACAGGGCAGAAGCGCCCCGAAGAAGCCGCGCAGACGATAGGCACGGGACTGCTTATATTCGCGTTAACGGGAGCCGCGTTCACGGTAATTACGGTACCCGGAGCGGCTGGGCTTGCGGCGGTCATGCAGGCTCCCGAGGAAGCCTTCGATGTGACGGTCAGCTACATACGGATATGCGGCGCGGGATTTCTTATAATCACGGCGTACAATCTGCTCGGAAGCATTTTCCGCGGTCTCGGAGACTCGAAGACTCCACTTATCGCGGTAGGTATCGCCTGCGCGTTCAACATAGCGGGAGACCTGCTGTTCGTGGCAGTGCTCGGCATGGGAGCGGTGGGTGCGGCTCTCGCGACCGTTATCGCGCAGCTCATAAGCGTTATCATCTCGTTCATTATCATATGCAGGACGAAGCTGCCGTTTGAGTTTCACCGCTCGAACCTGAAAATGAAAAAGCTGTACGCGTTTACGATATTCCGCATCGGCGCTCCGATAGCTTTGCAGGATCTTCTCGTCGGTATCTCGTTCCTCGTCATGACCGCTATCGTCAATCAGATCGGCGTTACTGCATCGGCGGGCGTGGGAGTTGCAAGTAAAGTCTGCAATTTCATAATGCTCGTACCCGCGGCGTTCATGCAGTCGATGTCGGCGTTTGTCGCGCAGAACCGCGGCGCTGGACTGCCCGGACGAGCGAAGAAGGCGCTCAGAAGCGGCATCGCGGTATCGTTCGCGTTCGGTGTTGTGATGTTCGTTCTGACATTCTTCCGCGGAGACCTGCTCGCGGGGATATTCTCAAATCAGCCTGACACTGTCGCCGACGCATGGGAATATCTGAAAGCGTATGCGATAGACTGCCTTATGACCTGCTTCCTGTTCTGCTTCATCGGCTACTACAACGGCATGGAAAAGACGAAGTTCGTTATGGCGCAGGGCATTTGCGGAGCGTTCCTTGTGAGGATACCCGTGGCGTTTCTGATGCAGAATACAGGGGGCGGCTCGCTGTTTCTGATCGGGCTTGCGACGCCGTGCTCGACTATCGTGCAGATAATCATGTGCTTCGCGGCATACGCGTATTTCAGGAAACACGATAATAATTGAAAAGAAAAACTATCGAGGATGCGTTTGTAAACTGCACAAGTTCACATTTTTTCCGGGACCAGATCCGTTATCGCGTTCTCCGCGACCTTCTCCGGTTCGCCGTCGGGAGCTATCCACTCATCGACCTTCGACTCCGGCAGTATAACGGGCATACGGTCGTGTATCGCGCTTACGGCGTCGCAGGGCTTTCGGGTGAGCACCACAAAAGTCGGGTATCTGAACCCGTTTATCTCTTCCATCTGATACAGCCCCGCGAGCCATGTTATATCGGCGTTTCTCGGTTGTATCGCGTACTTGTCACCGGTCTTTTTCCTGCCGTTCGGGAGCAGTGTGTGCTGCCACTCGAAATACCACGACGCGGGGATTATACAGCGCCGCCTGTACCACGAATCACGGAAAGAAGGCTTTTCTGCGGCGGTCTCGATACGCGCGTTGACTATCGGCTGTTTGAGTCCCTGAACGTGAAATCCCCACTGCATCGGGAATACGGCTTTGTTTCCGTTCTTGTCGGGAGCTATGACCGCCGCGATGTCTGTCGGGCGTATCTCTCCGCTCATGGACAGCGGGCGTGACAAAGATATCATCATCTGCTGCGCGAATGATGCCTGCTGTGCGGCGGTTATTATCGGTTTCAGTTCTTTGTCTATGTCGGCGTAAAATCTGGTACACATTTTTTATCACTTATCTTTTCTTTAAACTTTTCCATAACCCTTTCAAAGCGCTCACTGCCGTCAAACGCTTCGCAGAATATGTTTTCCGGTTTTATGATGATATTATATACACTGTCATAAGCCGTGTCGGGACACGGTTTAGATATGCTTATTTGCCCGTCATCAAGCTCCGAGAGCCAGCAGGGAGCGTATTTCCCTCCGTCGGGACAGGTTTCAAAGCTGTCGGCATAGCAGTATGCAGCTTCAAGCATATCAAGAGCTTTTTCTTTCTCGCCGAGTTTTAGATAGTACGCTGCTTCTGTTGCCGCGTTGACCGATAATTCACAATTAAAAAAGTTCGGTTTGCCGCCCGTTATGATTTCTTTTATGGCATCATCAGCTTTCAGTATCTCTATTTTCTGCTCATAAGTGTATGAATCATCACAGGATATATTCCAGAACAGATTGTGCATCATCTGCGTAAAGCTCCACAGAAGCGCCGCCTGTCTGCGTGCAAGAGCTTCTTTTCCCTCATACAGTTCACTTAAAAACATTTCTCTTGTGCAGCCTACATTTGGCAGCGACATGACTATCTCTTTTGCTTTCTCTTTATCGTGCAGATCGTAGATGTAATGGATAATAAGCTGCTGCTTTGGAAAGCTGTTGTTCTCGGTAGGCTTATAGTATTTCAAAGCCCTTTCGCACAGAGCGATTATCTCGTTTGACTTTTCCTTTTTAAGTTTCTCTGTATCTGCATTGCATTGACCGAAATAATACTCTCGCAACGCGGACGCAAGATGTGTAAGCAGCACGGGATCGTTGGGATATGTTTTCAGTTGTTCTCTGATATACTTCTCAAGCCCCTTCTGATCACCTTTTTCACCATATTTATTTATACGGCTGTATATTTTATTCAATTCTTCCTCTTTGTGCTTGATGTCAACGCCGAGTAGATGGTCTGTTGTAACATCGAAGAAATTCGCAAGCGCAGGAAGCTGCGAGATGTCGGGCGCAGTCCTGTCCGTTTCCCACTGGCTCACCGCCCGCGAGGTAATGCCGAGAGCTTCCGCAAGCTGTTCCTGCGTGATGTCCTGCTCCTGCCGAAGCTGTCTGATTGTTGCTCCTATTGTCATTTTTATCACTCCTTGTTAATTTCAAAAGCACTTTTGTTGATCATATCATAACACTTTTTCGGGAGTTTTGCAAGGAAGTGTTTGCGGAGTTCGGGTATAGCAATTCTTTGATTTTATCAGTTCAGCACCCTCCCGTAAACATGAAATTCCTGATAGGGAGAGATAGGCCGCGGCGCCCACTCGCTGTTGTATGAGCGCAGAACGACCTGCGGGTGAACGAACCCGCTGCTGTCCGTAAAATCTTCCGCGCAGGACTCGTCCGGCTCCTGCTCGTCGTAAATTTTGATGACGACCTCGTTGTCGATGCTGAAAATGCCGACCTGACCGGGGCGCACAGTCCCGCATTGCTGCACGAACACGACCTGCCCGTTGATGTAAATGGGCGACATACTCTCGCCGTCAACGAACAGCGCGAAATCCGTTCCCGCAGGCACGGCGCTTTCGGGGTACTCTCTGTCCTCGAAGTTCTCCTCGTCCATGAAGTTGCCCGCGCCCGCTGCCGCTCTGATATAGCTTGTGGGTATCGTGACAGTCGCGCTTGTATGCGCAGTTTCGGCAATAAGCGGCTTGTACCTGCCCGACGCGATAAGCAGTTCGCGGTACTCGTCGAGCTTCTTCAGACCCTGCTCGTTCAGCTCGAAATCCGGCAGCTTCGCCATTCCCGTGAACTCCGGTATCATATCCGGCACATTCAGCGCCACGCAGACGGCTATTAGCTGATAGGCGTTCGGGACGGTCATACCGCTCTCCCACTTTGCGACAGCGGCGGGCTGGACGGTTACGCCGTAGCCCGCGAGCAGACGCGCAAATTCAGCCTGCGCGATGTGACGTTTCTTGCGTATCTCGGCTATTTTAGCGCCGATATCGTTGTTTTCCTTTGCTTGTTTTGCGTTGTATTTTATGTCATTCATAGCTTTTCCTTTCCCGGTAGGAACGATCTGTAAATATATTATATCTCAACGGGAGCGATATGTCAAGAGGAAATTTCCGGATAAGAAATATTTTTACGCTTGCAGTGCCGTTTCTTTCCATAAGAGGTCTTGTATGTAATGATCTACAGCAGCTCGGCTAAGTTGTTTTCCCGGGCTGCGCGATCATTTCAGGCATTGTTATTCTGTGGTTTTCATCGGTGTTCTCTTAGTATGATCGGTAAAACTGCTTCATAAAAATCTTGACAAATTCCTTGAAAAGTACTATAATAAATTATAGTTATTGCAAAGAACAAAGACTGTTCTGTAAAATCCATAAATGGGGGTTTATAAAGATGACCGTGCGGGATACGATCATGTCAGCGCAGCGCTGTACAGTACATCGACTGACTGCGCTCTTTCATCATACCCCGGAACACAAATTATTCGCTCGTGATAATTGTACGGTAATGTATAAAGACACGGGCGATTATTGATAATAAGGAGGAAAAAATATGTCTGACAAAGTAAGTGTTACAGCGATCGCTATCTCGCTTGTCAGCCTGTGCTGCTCGGCGGTATGCCTTGTTTTCGCGCTGAACGCGAACGGCGGCGCAAAAAATGAGTCCGCCGAAGCTCAGCCCGATGACGGCACTGCCGTGCAGTATGTAATGTATGTCGGAACGAACGACAAGGACACATATCAGCCCGAACATACACAGGAAGAAGCAAAGAATATCGTTGACGAGGTATGCCTGAAATACTTCGAGGGATATACATTGCAGGAAGCCACGGGCGCGTGGACAGACGAAAAGAAGAACATAACGCACGAATACACACTTGTGTGCTACTTTGACGGCGCAGACAAGGATACCGTGTATAAGGCGGCAGATGAAGTCATTGCCGCGCTCAATCAGAATTCCGTGCTGATCGAACAGGATAATATCAACATTGAATATTATTCGGGCAAATAAGAGCGGAAAACAGACTTTGAGTGGAGTGAAAAATGCATGACATTGATGAAATGAAACTGTATTGCAGCGATATGAACAATGTCTGTGATATACTTGAAAGAGCGGTCGGCGTTCCCGGACAGACCGGATTAGGCAGCGCGTTTGAGCGTGATATGTTTTCTTTTCTGCTGGCAATAGCGGCTTCGGACGGAGAGCTCGGTGCAGACGAGAAAGAATACATAAATGAATTTGTAAAAAACAGCAGATACGGAGCAGAGCTATACAGAGAAAAGTATGACGGGAAGGCAGATACTCCGCTTTCTTTGCGGCTTATTGTTGACGCGGAAAACAAAATGATGTCAGCCGGTCAGCTCGAACGGACGTCTGCGGATCGTGAAAGCCGCTCTCCCGCAAGTAACTGGTTCATAGTGTTTTCAAAGGTCGGTGCCGGACTCATCGCCTGCGACGGGAATGCCGGCGCCGAGGAAGTATCATGCTTCACGAAGCTTATCGGGTCTTATCAGAGATACATTTTCGGAAATCTGAAAAAGACGGATTTCGGCAACGCGTTCAATGTCGCAATGCTGATAAAAAACAGCGGCGAGCCGCAGAAGATCGTGTATCTGAGCAGGGTCGCCGATGAGCTCGCTCCGAATATAATAGATTTTCCGGAGGAGCGCACTATACCCGAAGATCGCAGCGGCAGCGATAAACTCGATGAGCTGATGCGGAAGCTCAATGACCTCGTCGGGCTTGAAAGCGTAAAGGAAGAAGTATCGTCCCTCATCAACCTGATAAACATACAGAAAATACGAAAGTCGCGCGGAATGAAGCAGATACCTGTCTCGTACCACATGGTGTTCACGGGCGATCCCGGAACCGGTAAGACGACCGTTGCGCGGCTGCTTGCGGAGATATACCGCGAGCTCGGAGTGCTGTCCAAGGGCAGCCTTGTCGAGACCGACCGCTCGGGGCTTGTTGCGGGATATGTAGGTCAGACCGCACTCAAAGTGCGGGAAAAGGTCAGAGAAGCAATGGGCGGGATACTGTTCATCGACGAGGCTTACGCGCTGGCATCTTCGGGCAGCTCCAACGATTTCGGACGTGAAGCGACAGACACGCTCGTAAAGGCAATGGAGGACAACCGCGACGATCTTATCGTGATAGTCGCGGGCTACACCGAGCCGATGAAGCAGTTCATAAATTCCAATCCGGGACTGCGCTCGCGTTTCAGCAAATATCTGTTCTTCCCGGATTATAAGCCGGACGAGCTGACGGAGATATTCAGAAGAATGTGCGCCTCAAACGGCTACGGAATAAGCGCGGAAGCGGAGGCTGCGATAAAAGAAAAGTTCACGCGGATGTATGAGAACCGCGACGAAACATTCGGCAACGGGCGCGATGTACGCAACATTTTCGAGAAAGCAGTCATCAGACAGGCTTCGCGGCTCGCGGATATCAACTCCCCGTCGGATACACAGATAATCACGCTCGAAAAGAGTGATGTTGAGTGATGATCTGAAAGTCACCGGTATCTGTCTTTTTCTGCTATATTCTTATATCAGCAGGGGGATATCTGTAAACCTTGTACTTTACTTGACAGCACATTTTCAGAAATAATCAATGAAAAAGCACAGAGCCATAAAAACTCTGTGCTTTTTGGTTATACCTTTGCTCTCACAATAAGTGTCCTGACTGTCAGATCATTTCCCATTCGTCTTTTCCGCTGTCATACCAATAGACATTATCGTTATTGTCCATGCAGTAGAATGTTCCGTCGCTTTCGTCGTACATATACAGATATCCGGTATCGGGATCCTCTATGCTCCAGAGGCCGTCGCCTTCATTCGTCCAGTCGCTTTTCTTCCAGTACGGGTCGAGATAGCTCCACCAGTCGGATGAGCTGCCCGTTCCGGTGTCATAGTAGTAGTCATTGAAATAGCTGCTGTAATCATTGTTGTAATTGTCATAATCGTAGCCGCTGAAATCCAGTCCCCAATCGCTGTAGTCGTTTGAGAAATTCCAGTAGTCGTCATTATCGTAATCTGTGCCGTAGTCGCTCCACCAGTCGTCATTCCAATAGCTGTCCCAATCGTAAGCAGATGTGACAGACGGCTCTGTGGCAGTAACAGGCGGCTTTGTAGCCGAAGAAGTTGTGTACCAGTCTGTGCCGATGCCGTAGTCGCTCCACCAGTCGTCGTTCCAGTAGCTGTCCCAATCGTAAGCAGATGTGACAGACGGCTCTGTGGCAGTAACAGGCG
>CAMVBT010000109.1 GCA_947165805.1 uncultured Clostridia bacterium | reverse complement strand
AAAAGCAGAATGTAACAGACGGATTGACCGCGCGGGTACCGCGCCGCCTTGCAGATTCGGAAGGTAGTATGCCTTTTTAAAGAGAATATATTATTAATGCCTCTTTCGCGCGAAAGGGGCATTTTTTGTAACAAATTGTAACCGGACAGGCCAAAACTGTAACCACCTTGTAAACGGATTGTAACCGCTTTGTTGTTGTATTCCGCCTGAATTTGTGATATAATGCAATTACAGACAAAGAAAGAGAACAGAATAAAGGGGATACGATATACATAAAACCAACGCGGGTGCGGAACGGCAGAAAAATATATATAGATCACAACATAGTCTGCCATTGCCTTTCATTACCTGAAAATGCTCCTTACAGCTCTCGCCGTTCCGACTGCCGCCGCGGTAAACAAAACAGACAACTCCGCTCTTTGCCTTGCAATAAATCCTTCCTTAATCGGCAAACTCTCCGCCCACGAAATGAGCGGAGAGTTTGTTTTTGTCCGTAAGTGCCGCAGTCAGACCGTCAGCACGCCGGAAGAGCCTATTTTCAGTATCAGTATCTGCTCCTCGCGCCCGGTCTCGGCATTGAGATAAACGAGTATATTCTCGCCCTCCATGCCGGTGCAGCGCACTTCATAGCAGAAAATTTCGTTCTTTCCCGCAGACGGGATAACACACAGCCTGCCCGAAAGCGGCGTCAGACTTCCCGAAACAAGGGTCATCGCGTATTCCCCGGATATCTTCGGCGGCGGGAGCTCGCGTATCGTGTGATTTGTGAGGTAGCCGCGCATATCGAAGGACAGTATATCGCCGTTGTCCAGCGCCACGCCTACTTTTATCAGGTCGGTGTACATCGTCACGCCGTTCTGCACCGCGGCGAAGTTTATCACGCAGATACCGTTCCTTATCTCATAGTACGAGTCGGATATGCTGCGCACCCCGAGAACGGCGAGAAATTCCTTCGCCTTCGTCATCGCCTCGGTCACTGTGATCTCCGGCTTGCCGACAGCGCGGTTCGCGAGCATATAGGAGTAGAGCCCGCCCGCCTTTGTTATGGCTATCGTGCGGCCGTCGAGCCCGAACACATACGAGGGCATACGTCCCTCTTCCTCGGTGAGGAGCTCCGGCTCAACGCCGCCCGTCAGCTTCTTCGCAAGGCGCAGAGCCTCGTTCCTGTCGATGTTCTTCTCGTTTTTCAGCATAAGGGGTTCCTTCTCCATGATGTGGTCGGAGTAGGGGCCGTCGTATATCAGGGTAGGATAGCTGCTGTCACTGACGGCGAGATCATTGAAGCCGCTGGTCACCTTGGCGGGCTCACCGGTATCGAGCTTCGCCGAGGCGTAGAGGGAGTCTGCGAACGTGAACTCACCGCTGCCTATGCGCTGTTCGATCTTCCACATATTAGAACTGAGCGTCTGCGAGTAGGCGTATAGCTTCGCGATATTTTCACGCTCATCGGCGGACAGGCCTCCGCCCTCGGCGCACTTCTCGGCGAGCGATTTCGAGTAGTTGCCGACCTGCGACAGGAACTTGTACGCGTCGCTCAGGTCGAGCCCGTCCACCGGCAGCCGCGCGAGCGAGCTCTTGGCTGTGGCGGCGTCACTGCTGAGCTTTTCGGACAGGTCGGCGAGCATGGATATGCTGTTGGTATACATACCCTTCTGGAGGTTGTTCTTTATGTTGTCGAGCCCCAGCGACAGCTCCTCGACCGCGTGCAGGTAGCTGTTCTCGACGGCTCGTTCGGCGTTCACGGCGCGTCCGTGGTTCATCAGCGCAACGGCGGAGAGGGTCAGCACCGCCGCCAGCGCGAAGGTAACGAGCCTCGCGAACGCGCGCCTTGACATTCTTATATCTGACATTTTTTCGTATTCCTTTCGGCAAATTCCGGAAATGCTCGTCAAAAGCGCTTCCGTTGAGATATTCTTGTGCAGGGATCTGAAAAATATACCGGAAGGGTGCTGTTAAAATGTGGATAAAATATGATAAGAACGCGGAAGCTCACGTTCCCGATAATTTGTCCGGAAGCAAATTAATAATTTTATACGCTTCTGCCATTGATTTTTTTTTCTTTATGTGATATAATATAGTATCTATGATTTTTGGGAGCATTTATGATATATCTTGACAATTCGGCAACCACGCGCCCCTTCGACAGCGTGATAAAAGCCGTTTCGGAGAATATGGCGGACAATTTCGGCAACGCCTCGTCCCTGCACGGGCTCGGCGTCGGAGCCGAAAATGTGATAAAGGACGCAAAAAAGACCATTCTGACGGCTCTCGGTGCAGACGGCGAGATCATCTTCACCTCGGGAGCGACCGAAAGCAGCAATACCGTGCTGTTCGGAGTCCCGAAAGCGCATAAGCACGACGGGAACCGCATAGTAAGCACCTCGTTCGAGCACCCGAGCGTAGAAAATCCGCTGAAAAAGCTGGAGGAGGCCGGGTATGAGGTCGTGCGCGTGAAGCCACCGAAGCGCGATGAGTCGCAGGACTTCGAGCAGCGCATAATTGACGCCGTTGACGGCAGCACTGTCATGGTCAGCGTGATGTGGGTCAACAACGAAACGGGCTTCATCACCGATATGAGCAGAGTGTACGCGGGCGTCAAGCGTAAGAACCCGAAGACCGTCGTCCACTGCGACGCGGTGCAGGGCTTCCGGAAGCTGCCCTCAAAGCAGCTGAAAGCCGACCTTATAAGCCTGTCCGCCCACAAGATACACGGGACAAAGGGCATAGGCGCGCTGTATGCCGGCAGGGGCATACGCTTCATTCCGCTGCTGTACGGAGGCGGTCAGCAGAAGGATCTGCGCTCCGGCACCGAGCCTGTCGACCTGATAGCGGGCTTTGCCGAGGCTGTGCGCAGCTACCCGGACTGCGGGGAGAAGTACGCCGCGCTCAGCGACAGGCTCATATCGAAGCTCTCGGAGCTTGAGAACATCGGGATAAACAGCTATCACAACTCGAAGAACATACTGAACTTCTCCGTGCGCGGGGTGCGCAGCGAGATAATGCTGCACCACCTTGAAGAGCGGGAGATATATGTGTCGAGCGGGTCCGCCTGCTCGAAGGGCAAGACCAGCGGCGTTCCGGCGGAGTTCGGAGTGCCGGACAGGGACGCGGACTGCGCGATACGGGTGAGCTTCTCGCCGTTCACGGAGGAAAGCGACATCGACGCGCTCGTGCGGGGCATAAGCGACGGTATAAAGAGATTCAGAAGATAAATACGAACTGTTGGGCTGCGGCAATGCCGCGGTATAAAAGAGGAGATCGAGTGAAGAACAGCATAAACAAGAGATCGCTGATTTTCCCGATAATATGCGTTATAGGTATGCTGATACAGCTGCTGCCGAGCACGGTCGAGCATGACGCGGCATTCATCATCGCCGAGGTTTGTCTGTGCCTGCCGCTGCTGTCGGTGCTTTTCCTGAAAACGGACATTTCGGGACTGCTGAAATATCAGATAATATTCACGGTGATAACGGTGATCACATACGGGTGGTATGCCCTGCTCATATTTACGCCGCTGGTACTGGTCAGCATTATCGGTATCGGCATTGTCGCGCAGAGCGTCACGATAACGGCATGCGCCGCGGTATACGCGGTGCGGGTAAGCCGCTCGGAGGGCAGCCGACTGCTGAAATGGCTCACGGTACTGCTTTCCACGCCTACGATATACATAAGTGCGAACATGATTACCGACTGCGTCAGATTTCTGACCGCGGGGATAAGCGGGCTCGCGTTTATAGGATAAACAAGGAACGGAGACATGAAAATGCAGGAAGTAATAATGGCGAAATACGGCGAGATAGCCCTTAAAGGTCTGAACAAGAACACCTTCGAGGATCTGCTCGTCCGCAACATAAGGCGCAGACTGAAAAGCTGCGGCGAATTTCACTTCACGCGCAACCAGTCCACGATCTACATAACCCCCGAAAACGACGGTGCCGACATAGAAAAGGCTGTCGAGTGGGTGTCAAAGACGTTCGGAGTGGCGGCTGTGCAGCGCGCGGCTGTGCTGCCGAAGGACTTTGACGAGATAGTGAAGCAGGGTATGCCCTATCTTGAGGAAGCTCTCGCGGGAGCGAAAACGTTCAAGGTGGACGCGAAGCGCTCGGACAAGAAGTTCCCGCTGAAAACGCCGGACATTCAGCGCGAGCTGGGAGCCGCGATACTCGACGCGTACCCGCACCTGACGGTGGACGTGCACGAGCCCGATGTGACCGTGCTCTGCGAGATACGCGACACCAACGCCTATCTGAACGCGCGGCGCATAATCGGAGTCGGCGGCATACCGGTCGGCAGCAGCGGAACGGCGCTCCTGCTCCTTTCCGGCGGCATAGACAGCCCCGTGGCGGCGTACATGATGGCAAAGCGCGGCATAGGCGTGGACGCGATACACTTCCAGAGCCCGCCCTACACCTCGGAGCGCGCGCTGATGAAGGTCGAGGAGCTCTGCGGCGAGCTGGTGCCGTACTGCGGCGACATACGCTTCTATGTCGTGCCTTTCACCGAGATACAGGAGGCTCTGCGCGACAACTGCCCCGAGGAATATTTCACCGTCATAATGCGAAGACTTATGATAAAGATAACCAACCGCATCTGCGCGGAGCACGACTACAAGGCGATAATAACCGGCGAGAGCGTCGGGCAGGTGGCGAGCCAGACGATAATGGCGCTCGGCTGCACCGACAGGGTCGCCGAGTACCCGGTATTCAGACCCGTCATAGGCATGGACAAGAAGGAGATCATCGAGATATCGCGTAAGATAGGCACCTTCGAGACCTCGATACAGCCCTATGAGGACTGCTGCACCGTGTTCACGCCCAAGCACCCGCGCACCCGCCCCGTCATCGCCGACGTCGAAAAGGCGGAAGCCCGGTTCGACTTTGAGCCTCTCATTGAAAAGGCTATAAAGGGAATAACCGTTAAAGATTTCAAGCTCGGTATGGAGAACGTCTGATCCGGCGGAACAGGCAATAATGCGGGCAGAGAGCCGCACATAGAAGAAAATAAGCGCGAATTGACAGCGCGGGTACCGCGCTTTGTGAAAATTATATAAAAATTTCGAGGGAATTTATTACAAAGTGGTAACAAAACTTGACAAAACAGCCGAAAATGTAGTACAATTATTAAAAGCGCGCGGACTTACCGCGGCGACAGCGGAAAGCTGTACCGGAGGGCTGATCTCCGCGGAGATCACGTCGGTGTCCGGCTCGTCGGACGTGTTCGGTTTCGGGGTATGCACCTACGCGAACGAGGCGAAGATGAAGCTGCTCGGCGTGAAAGCGGAAACGCTGGAAACGGTGGGCGCGGTCTCGGAGGAAACAGCTGTGCAGATGGCGGAGGGAGTCAGAAAGCTCTCCGGCGCGGATATCGCGGTGTCGGTGACCGGCATAGCGGGTCCGACGGGAGGCACACCCGGAAAGCCCGTCGGCACGGTGTATATCGGCTGCTCGGCAGAGGGTCGCGCATACGCGGTGAGATACCTTTTCACGGGGAAGGATTTCCCGGAGGCAAAGGACAGCCGTGAGGCGATAAGATACGAGACCGCGCTGACCGCGCTTGAAACTATAATAAAAGAGATACAGAACATCAGGAACTAAGGAGATAAGCAATATGTCCGGATACGCAAAAAGGCCGAAGCGCCGGAACCCGGCAGTCCATACGGAAAAGAAGTATGAGATGCCCGGGGAGAATGAGGACGAGAGCCTGAAAAGCTACGCGAACGCCGGGTACTTCGACGACGACGATGACGACGAGGACGACGAAAGACCGGCGGCGCACGGAAAGGCAAGACCGAGAAGCAGAGTGATATATAACGATGACGACGAATATATGAGCGGAAAAAAGAAGAAAAAAGAAAATATCTTCATCCGTATGCTCCACGCGATATTCCCGGCGAAGGGCGACGGCCTCGGCGAATCGGTGAGAAAGATAGTGTTCGACGCGGCTGTTGTGGCATTCGTGATAACCGGAGGCTCGGTGCTGTATCAGATCATCGACGAGGCAAGGAACGACAAGTTCATAGACCCTATGGTACAGGGCTGGTATGTCGACTTTGCCGATGAGAAAGGCTCCGGCGACACGAAAGCGCAGGAACAGGCTATAAAGGAAAAGATAAAGGGCGAGCTCAAAATGACCGATGAGGACATCGCCAAGGTCGAAGCGGAAAAGCCCGGCATACAGGCGAGCTTCCTTAAGCTCTACTCCGAGAACTCCGATGTCGTGGGCTATATACAGCTCGGCGGCAAGGACGACCCCATAGTGAACATCAGCCAGCCCGTCGTGAAGGCAGCGGACAACGACTACTACCTCACGCACACATATCTGAAGGAGGAAGCCCAGCGCGGCGCCATATTCGCGGATTACCGCAATGTCTTCGAGCCCGGGCGTCTTTCCGCCAACACAACGCTCTACGGCCACAATATGTGGAACGGCGAGACGATGTTCGCGAAGTTGTCGCGCTACTACGAACCGAACCCGTTCAGCGACCCGGCGGAGTATAAGAATGACCCGCTGCTCTTTTACAAGGAGCACCCGACGGTGACCTTCAACACGATATACGAGAACGCGGAATGGAAGGTGTTCGCCTGCGTGCTGTTCAATACGCAGGAGGAGCTCGGTGAGGTATATCCCTACCTCAACTACCGCGATTTCCCGAATGAGGCGACATTCAATCACTTCATACTCGATATAATGGACAGAAGCGTGCTCTGGACGGACGTAGACCTCACCTACGGCGATGAGCTGCTGACTCTCTCGACGTGCTACTATCCTTACGGCAAGGATAAGGCCGATACCCGATGCGCGGTGTTCTGCCGCAAGGTGCGCGAGGGCGAGAGCTCCGAGGTCGATGTCATGAAGGCACAGCGCAACCCCGACCCGCTCAGGTTCGCCTACGAATATCAGGTCAAGGGCGGCTCATGGGGCGGCAGAAAATGGGACAGCTCGAAGCTGCTCAGCTATAACGGTACGAACGGGTAATACCCGATACAATAACATCATAAATATAAAGGAATGGAAAAACTATGTCAAGAAGATCCAGAATCACAAAATTCGCCGCACTTGCGGCAGCCGCGCTGATGATCATGTCGGCGGCTTCCTGCGGCGGCGACAACGCGGCGCAGACCGGAGAGACCTCCGATGTCACCGCGGCTCCCGAGGAGTCTGCTTCCCCCGAGGAATCCACCACCACCGCGGCAACTACCACGGCTATCAAGATCACGACGACCACGACCACCACGCTTCCGCCTCTGCCCGTAATGGAAGAGTATCAGGAGTGGGTGGACAAGAACGACGACATCAAGGGCTGGATAAAGGTCGGCGGCACGCCTATCGACTACCCCTGCGTACAGGGTCAGGACAACTCGTACTACCTCGAGCATGACTACGAGAAGAACGAGATCAGGAACGGCGCCTGCTTCATCGACTATCTCTGCGAGTTCACCACCCGCACCAGACCTGCGAACATCATCATCTACGGTCATAACATGAGATCGGGCCCGAGCTTCGCGAAGCTGACGACCTACTGCCCGTGGTATTATTCGGGATTTAACCGCTCCGGAACAAACTTCCAGATAAATCAGTATCTCGAGAACCCGACGATCACCTTCAACACCGTCTGGGAAGAGGGTACATACAAGGTATTCGCGGCTATGTTCGTAAATACCATGGAGGATCACGGCGAAGTGTTCAGATACTATCGTCAGAGAACGATAACCAGCGAGGGCGAATTCTATAACTACATCGCCAAGATACTCGACCGCAGCCAGTTCTATACCGACGTTGACCTCGAGTACGGCGACGAGCTCCTGACCCTCTCCACCTGCTACTACCCGCTCGGCAACAACGTCGATACAAGATTCGTCGTATTCGCAAGAAGAGTAAGAGAAGGCGAGAGCGCCGAGGTAGATGTATCCAAGGCGACTATAAACTATGATCCGCTCTACTTCAAGTACTGGTATCAGGTATACGGCGGCTCATGGGGCGGCAGAAAGTGGGATACCACCAAGATCAAGGGCTTT
>CAMVBT010000108.1 GCA_947165805.1 uncultured Clostridia bacterium | reverse complement strand
TGCGATCACTACATCAGTGAGATGAAAGCCTTGGCTTTGGTGGCAATGATCTTGTCGTTCTCGTATGTAAGGTAGGAGATCGCCTGTCCTATCTCCATCCAGCGCATCTCCGAGATCTCGTCGAGCTGCGGTTTCGCGTCGCGGCTTATAGCCTTCCCGACAAAATAGACCACGGTCTTGCTTGTATCACGGCGGGGACTGAATGTGACGGTCTCGCGGAACCCGTCGTCTATGAGAACGTCGATATTCGTTTCTCGCCCTTTTCGACGTGACCCTTCGGGAAAGACCAGCAGCCGGACTTGATGTGCCGGATCAGCAAGATCTCGGTATTGCCGTGAAACTTTCTGTACACGACAGCGCCGCATGACTTCTCGTAATTCATCGGCTCAATCCTTTCATAAAATGGGAGCGGAGGGCTGCTCCGCTGTAATTGTTTACATTATAGCACATTTTTTCGGATTTGTCACCTGTTTTTAAGAAAAAAATTTGTCCGTACCCGCAAAATGCGCCGTCAAGATTGACATTGGGCGGGAAAAGTAGTATAATTTTATAGGCGGCACGGCTCTTCGGGAGCATAAGTGCCGCGCAGGACACCGGAAAGGATGTGCGTATATGCCCAGACCCGAAACTCCCGCGGTGCGAGTGAAAAGCCCCGCTACCGTCGAGGATCAGATAGAAAAGCTCAAAAGCCGCGGCTGCGTGGTCGAGGATCACGAGCACGCCGTTTGCGCGCTGTCGAATATCAATTACTACCGCCTTGCGCACTACTTCGCGGTATTTCTCGAGACGAAGAACCGCTACCGCGCAGGGACCAGCTTCGAGACCGTCATGCACATTTACGACTTCGACAGGCTGATGCGCTCGCTGCTGCTGACCGCGCTCGAGGAAGTAGAGATAACGCTGCGGGCGAACATATCGAACTACCACGCGCTGAAATACGGCGCTCTCGGCTATCTGAACGAGTCGAGCTTCGACAAGTGCCACCTGCATAAGGCGTTCCTGAAAAAGCTCGACCGCATGATCGAGAACAATACGGGCGAGCAGCTCGTCACCCACCATATGCAGAAGTACGGCGGAGCATTCCCGCTGTGGGTCATTATGGAGCTTTTCAGCTTCGGTTCGCTCAACACCTTTTTCAGCGATATGAAGGTCGAGGACAAGAAGGCTATCGCGGAGAACGCCTTCGGGCTCCCGTACAGATGCGTGGAGAGCTGGCTCCAGTGCCTTTCGGAGCTGCGGAACCGCTGCGCCCATTACAACAGGCTCTACGCCGACCCGTTCGGCACAGTCCCCCGGCAGATACCCGGTCTCGACCGGAATATGAACGGTACGCTGTTCGACTATGTGCTGGTGCTCAAACAGCTCTACCCGCGCAACGAGATATGGAACCTTATGATAGCCGGAAGGCTGTCCCAGCTCGTCGCCGAGTACAGTATGTATATCGAGTTTTCGCAGATAGGCTTCCCCGACGACTGGCAGAATTACCTCGTTGACCGCGCGGAAAAGTGTCAGCCTGTGAAAAATGTGCAAAATTGAAAAAAACACTTGAAAATTCACATAATATATAGTATAATAGATAAGATAATGATTTATATTTAAGGAAGGAACTCTGGAATGGATATAGCGACACTTGATCATATCTGCCGGCTGTCCAAGCTCAATTTTACGGAAGAAGAGCAGCAGAAGGCTCTCGCCGAGATGTCCGACATCATCGCGCTTATGGACACGATAAAGGAATACGACATAACCTACGATGACACCAAGGACCATAACGAGATACGCTACGCCGACCTGCGCGAGGATATACCCGCCCCGTCGTTCCCGACGGAGAAGCTCCAGCAGAATACCTCGCCGCGCGACAACTGCTATGTTGTCCCGAAGATGATGGAATGACGGAGGGTATCATGGATCTGAAAAATATCACGGTAAAGGAGCTCCGCTCGAAGCTCGACGCAAAGGAGATCGGCGCCCGCGAGGCGGCTGCGCTGTTTCTCGATGAGATAAAGAAGAACGACGATAAGGTGCTGTCCTACATCACGGTGACCGGTGACGAGGCGATGAAGACCGCGGATGCCGCCCAGAAGCGCATCGACGCGGGCGATCCCGCTCCCCTGACCGGCATACCGCTGGCGCTCAAGGATAACCTCTGCACCGACGGCATACGCACGACCTGCTCGTCCAGAATGCTCGGCGATTTCGTGCCGCCGTACAGCGCGACCGCTGTCGAAAAGCTGGCGGCGCAGGATTACGTCATTCTCGGCAAGGTCTCTATGGACGAGTTCGCGATGGGCGGCTCGACCCAGACCTCGGCGTTCGCAAAGACAAAGAATCCCTACGATACGGAGCGCGTGCCCGGCGGCTCGTCGGGAGGCTCGGCTGCCGCGGTGGCGGCGGGCTTCTGCGCGGCGGCACTCGGCAGCGACACGGGCGGCTCGATACGTCAGCCGGCCTCGTTCTGCGGAGTCACGGGTCTGAAGCCCACCTACGGGCGCGTTTCGAGATACGGACTTGTGGCGTTCGCGAGCTCCCTCGACCAGATAGGCCCGATAGCCCGGACAGCCGAGGATTGCGGCATCATACTCAACGCCATAGCCGGTCACGACCCGAAGGATGCTACAAGCAAGGACGTCCCGTTCACCGACTTCAACGAAAAGCTCGGACAGAGCATTTCGGGCATGAGGATAGCCATTCCGAAGGAATTCTACGGCGATGCTGTGGACGAGGAAGTGCGCACAGCCGTTATGAACGCGGCTCACGAATACGAGAAAATGGGAGCGGAGCTTGTGGACTGCTCCATAAGCACGCTCAAATACGCGGTGCAGGCGTACTATCTTATATCTTCGGCGGAGGCGGCGTCCAACCTCTCCCGCTATGACGGGATAAAGTACGGACTGCGCGGCGAGGGTCACAGCTTCGACGAGATGATACGCGACAGCCGCAACCGCGGCTTCGGCGCGGAGGTGAAGCGCCGCATACTGCTTG
This sequence comes from uncultured Clostridia bacterium, assembly GCA_947165805.1. GTDB lineage: Bacteria > Bacillota > Clostridia > Oscillospirales > Ruminococcaceae > Ruminiclostridium_E. The sequence continues at coordinate 5,088 of CAMVBT010000108.1, read as the reverse complement.
GCAACTACGCTCTCTCCAGCGGCTATTACGACGCGTACTACCGCAAGGCTCTCGCGCTCAAGCAGCAGATAATCTCCGAGTATAACGCGGTGTTTGAGAACGCCGACGTGATACTCACTCCCACGGCTCCCAGCGTCGCGTATAAGATCGGCGTGCAGGACAACGACCCTGTAAAGATGTACACCGCCGATATCTGCACGGTAACGGTCAATATAGCGGGTCTGCCCGCGATAAATACCACCTGCGGCTACGACAGGGACGGTATGCCGATAGGTATGTCGATAGTCGGCAGACGCTTCGACGAATCAACGATAATACAGACCGCGGACGCGTTCGAGAAGACATTCTCGCCTGTCCGCTGCACACTTTGAGAAAGGAGAACGGCAGAAATGTCCAATTTATATCCGACTATCGGACTTGAAATACACGCCGAGCTCCTTACGAAGTCAAAGGTGTTCTGCACCTGCTCGGCGGAATTCGGCGGCGAGCCGAACTCGCGCTGCTGCCCCGTGTGCTCGGGAATGCCCGGCACCCTGCCTGTGCTCAATCACACGGCTGTCGAGTATATCATCAGAGCGGGCTATGTGACGAACTGCGAGATATCGCGGTTCACGAAATGGGACAGAAAGAACTACTTCTACCCCGATCTCCCGAAGGCTTACCAGATATCCCAGATGCCGCGCCCCGTATGCCTCAACGGCTGGGTCGATATCGTCGCGAACGGGCAGGAAAAGCGCATTCGCGTCAACCGCATACACCTTGAGGAGGACGCGGGCAAGCTCGTCCATGACGAGGCTACGCGCTCGAGCCTCGCGGATTACAACCGCTGCGGCATACCGCTGATCGAAATGGTCACCGAGCCCGATTTCCACAGCGCCGAGGAAGTTATCGCGTATGTGGAGAAGATAAAGCTGCTGTACAAGTATGCGGGTATCTGCGACTGCAAAATGGAGCAGGGCTCGCTGCGCTGCGACGTGAATATATCCCTCGCGCCGAAGGACTCCAAGGAACTCGGCACCCGCGCGGAGCTTAAGAACCTGAACTCCACCAAGGCCATCGCCCGTGCCATAGAGTACGAGATATACCGCCAGACCGAGATCATAGAGTCCGGACAGAAGGTGTTGCAGGAGACGCGGCGCTTCTCCGACTCGACAGGCGAGACCACGGCTCTGCGCTCGAAGGAGGACGCGCACGATTACCGCTACTTCCCCGACCCGGATATCCCGCCGATAATCTTCACCGAGGAGGAGCTCGCGGAGATAAAGGCTAAGCTCCCCGAGATGCCGGAGCAGCGCAAGGCGCGCTATATGAGCGAATACGGCATTGCGGAGACCGACGCTGACAACATCATAAACGACAAGGATATCTGCGATTTCTTCGAGGACGCGATAAAGGTCTACAATAAGCCCAAAGCCGTGGCAAACTTCATACTCGGCGAGTTCATGCGCCGCATAAATCTCGGCGAGATGAGCATGGACAGCCTGAAATTTACGGCAAAGGACCTCGCGAGGCTCATAGAGCTCGGAGATACGGATAAAATAAACAAGAACAACTACAAGACGATCTTCGTCGAGATGATAGGCACGGGTAAGACCCCGGACGAGGTCTGCGACGAGCTCGACCTGTGGGTGAAGGACGATACCTCGGCTGTTGAGGCGGTCATCGATAAGCTGATAGCCGACAATCCCAAGCCCGTCGAGCAGTACAGAGCCGGTGAGCAGAAGGTGTTCGGCTTCTTCATGGGACAGGCGAACAAGGCTCTCAAGGGTCAGGCTACTCCGAATACCATAAAGGCAATTCTTGAACAGAAATTAAAAGGATAAAGAAAGGGACATAAGACAATGTTCACAGCAAACAAATACCGCGACCACAACACAGCGATGCTGTCGGAGGCGGACATCGGAAAGAGCGTCAGAGTTTCGGGCTGGGTCGAGAATATCCGCGACCACGGCGGAATCGAGTTCATCGACCTGCGCGACCACTACGGAATGCTGCAGGTGACGTTCCAGAACAACGAGAAGCTCCTTGAGGGCATCACCAAGGAATGTGCGGTCTCGATCAGCGGAAAGATGATAAAGCGCGATGAGAGCACCTACAACCCCAAGATCGCCACAGGCACCATTGAGCTTGCCGCAGAGAGCGTCGATATTCTCGGCAAGGTGACCACACAGCTCCCGTTCGAGATACCCGAGTCCCACAACAGCAACGAGGATATCAGACTGCGCTATCGCTTCCTCGATATGAGGAACCGCAGAGTACACGAAAACATCGTGTTCCGTTCGCAGGTAATGAGCTTCATGCGCGAGAAGATGACCGAGCTGGGCTTCCTTGAGCTCCAGACGCCGATACTCTCCACCTCGTCCCCCGAGGGCGCGAGAGACTACCTGATACCCAGCAGAAAGCATCACGGAAAATTCTACGCGCTCCCGCAGGCTCCGCAGATATTCAAGCAGCTCTACATGGTGTCGGGCTTCGACAAGTACTTCCAGCTCGCGCCGTGCTTCCGTGACGAGGACGCGAGAGCAGACCGCACTCCCGGCGAGTTCTACCAGCTCGACCTTGAAATGAGCTTCGCGACTCAGGAGGACGTGTTCGCTGCCGCCGAGCAGGTGTTCCCGGCTATACTCGAAAAGTTCGGCAAGAAGAAGTACACCCACGCTCCGTTCCCGCGCATAACCTTTGAGGAGGCCATGCTGAAATACGGCTCTGACAAGCCCGATCTGCGCAACCCCCTGTTCATCATAGATGTGTCCGACCTGTTCGTAGACAGCTCGTTCAAGCCGTTCTCGAACAAGACCGTAAGAGCTATCCGCGTACCGAAAATGGCGGAGAAGTCCAAGAGCTTCTTCGAGAAAATGGAGGAATACGCCCTGTCGATCGGTATGAAGGGTCTCGGCTACTTCAAGGTGGAAGAAGGCCTGAAATTCAACGGACCTATCGACAAGTTCCTCCGCGAGGGCGACAGGGAGGAGCTGGCAAAGCGTGCGGAGCTCGAAGTTGGCGATGTGCTCTACTTCATTGCGGACAACAAGAAGAACGCCGAGAAGTTCGCGGGTCTTATCCGCAACGAGGTAGCGGACAGAATGGGTCTCATCGACAACGACCGCTTCGAGATATGCTGGATAGTAGACTTCCCGATGTACGAGGAGGACGAGGAGACAGGCAAGCCTATCTTCACGCACAATCCGTTCTCTATGCCGCAGGGCGAGCTTGAAGCTCTCAATACGAAGAACCCCTGCGATGTGCTGGCTTATCAGTACGACGTTGTCTGCAACGGCGTAGAGCTCGCTTCGGGAGCAGTCCGCAACCACGACATAGACGTCATGGTCAGGGCGTTCGAGATAGCGGGCTACACCGAGGAGGACGTAAAGGAGAAGTTCGGAGCTCTTTACAGCGCGTTCAAGTTCGGAGCTCCGCCGCACGCGGGTATGGCGTTCGGCATCGACAGAATGATAATGCTCCTGCTCGATGAGGACAGCATACGCGAAGTCATCGCGTTCCCGCTCAACTCCAACGCGCAGGACCTCCTGCTCGGAGCTCCGACCGAGGTCACCGAGCAGCAGCTCCGCGAGGTGCATATCAAGGTGCGTCAGCGCCCGCAGGATATGAAGAAGGAGAACCCGGCGCAGTAATACTATTATACAGGAGGAAGATGATACTATGGCTGAAGAGACGAAGTTCCTGACTTATAAGGGCTTTCCGCTCGTAAGGAACGGAAATACGATATACTACGGAAACATGAGCGACGAAATGGTGGCGAACATCAATATCCAGCACGCGTCCGAGCAGAACGGCCTCATGGTGGCCGACAGGCTCATGGTCGTGCTGATGCGCACGGCAAAGGACATCGACCCGCAGGATATGGTCGTAAAGACCAGCAACCGCGGCAGTCTGTTCGAGGCGCTCGATGTGGCGAATATATGGCTTTCCAGAGCCGAATGATAAAAAACACGCCGTCCGGAGAGATCTCCGGGCGGCGTTTTTATCTGTAACGCGTAATATCACTGTGCAGCGGAGCCTGACTTTGCTTCTGCCGCTTCGAGCTGGGCGGAAAGCTCTTTGTAGGAATGCTCCTCATAGTCCGCGGGAACGGTGAGCAGATCGTCCTTGTCGAATACGTTTTCGAGACGGAGTATCTTTGTCAGGGTATCGCCGTCCTTTATATAAACGAGGTCATCGTTGTCCTTGCTGAAATAGTAAACGGTAGACTCGTCGGTATCCGGAACGGCTATGGATTCGCAGTTGTACTCCACGCCCTCTATCGTTCCTGTGCCTGTTGTGTACTTTGTGTTCATTACATCGCTCAGTCTGAGCTTCAGTATCAGGGAGCTGATGATGTCTTTCAGGCGTTCTTCCTTGAATTCCTGAACATAGGCCTTCTTGTTCACGGTATCGAGCTGGATCCCTCTGTCCTTCGAGTAGATAGTGCGTGTTTCCGTGCCGGACGGGTCTACAGAGGAAAGCACAGCGTTGAGCTCGTCCTTGATATAGATGTTGGATGTCCATGTGCCCTCGGCGGTATTGAATGTGGTTTCCAGCGACATAGGCACGCTGCGTCTTTTATCGAGATATTTTCTGAACAGCGGAACATTCCTCTCAAGGTATTCCAGAGCCTTGTCTGTGGTATCCTCGATATTTGCCTCGAACGCGACCTGTGTCTGCTGATTTGCCGTGGTCGCCGCCGTTGTGCCCGCGGCTGTGGTGGTAGCGGGGGTCCCGCCGCTGCAGCCCGCCGCCGCAAGTATCATTATAGCTGCGGCAATTGCCGCTGAGATCTTCTTTTTCATATCTGTATTTTTCCTTTCTTTTTCCGTTCTTTCCGTTTATCTTTCCCTCTTATATTAACAATATACCGCAAAAAGCGCGTCATGTCAACCGTTTCCGGCAATTATCGGCTTATTTTTGCGTTTATGACACCGAAGTTTCACATCATTTTCATATCCGCGCCGACACGCTCCCCGACGACCACTCTGTCGTGTCCGGACAAGTCCTTGATAATTTTGGGCAGCAGTCCGTTTGCTTTCATTATAGCCGATACCGCCTCGCCCTGTGTTTCGCCGGTCTCGACAGCCATAAAGCCGTTCTCCG
>CAMVBT010000107.1 GCA_947165805.1 uncultured Clostridia bacterium | reverse complement strand
TACGCGGCGGGGCTGAAAAGCTTCGGGCGGGACCTGTCCTCGGGGAGCACCGACGCGGTCTACCCCGTGATACTTGCGATGCTGCCCGCGGCTACGGGCGAATACGGCGAGAAGATAATGACGGACATCGTGACGCCGATAGTCCTACCGCCGCTGAAAATGGCGGTGTTCCTGCTGCTGTTCGTCCTCGTGACGTTCGTGCTGAACCTGATCGCAAACCTCACGAAGCTGATAAACCGCATACCGGTGATCGGAAAGGTCAACGGGGTGCTCGGAGCTGTGCTCGGGGCGCTGGAGGCAGTCATACTCATCTTCATCATATGTCTTGCGATAAGGCTCGCGATATATGTCTGCGGAAACTCTATGGTATTCCTCAATCAGCCCACGATAGACAGGACTTTTCTCTTTAAATACCTGTACTCGATAGATATATTCGGATAAACGACAATAAAGAAAGAACGGAGAAACCAATTATGGATATGATGTGTTCAAGATGCCGCAAGAGACCCGCTGTTGTGTTCATGTCGGGCATGAGCGGCAACCAGAAATTCGAGAACGGCTACTGCCTCAAATGCGCGAAGGAGCTCGGCATACCGCAGGTGGACAACTACCTGAAACAGATGGGACTGTCCGACATCGACCTCGATGCAGACCCTATGGCGATGTTCGGCGGACGGCTCGATACGCCCGACGACGATGAAGACGAGATCGACGAGGAGGATATCGTCGACGAGGAAGATGACGAGGAGATACCCGAGGAAGATGACGACGCGGACGAAAACGACCCCGACCGTCCCGACGCGTTCAGACAGGGCGGCACCATGCCCGCGTTCTTCCAGCGCTTCTTTAACGCTTCCCCGAACGACGGCGCCGCTAAACCCGCCGGCAGCGACAGCGCAAAGTCCGATACCTCGCGCAAGGAAAAGGAAAGAAAAAAGAAGGCCGAAAAGAACAAGAAGTTCCTCAACACCTTCTGCACCAACCTTACCGAGAACGCCCGCACCGGAAAGACCGACCGCATAATCGGGCGCGACAAGGAGATAGAGCGCGTGATACAGATACTCTCGCGCCGCTCGAAGAACAACCCCTGCCTCATCGGTGAGCCCGGCGTCGGCAAGACCGCTATTGCCGAGGGCATCGCGCAGCGCATCGTCGAGGGCAAGGTACCGTTCAGACTTCAGGACAAGGAGCTCTATCTGCTCGACCTGACCGCTCTTGTCGCGGGAACGCAGTTCAGAGGACAGTTCGAGAGCCGCGTAAAATCACTTATCGAAGAAATAAAGATAAACGGCAACATCATGCTCTTCATCGACGAAGTGCATAACCTCGTCGGCACAGGCGACAGCGAGGGTACGATGAACGCCGCGAATATGTTCAAGCCCGCCCTCTCCCGCGGCGAATTACAGGTCATCGGCGCGACCACCTTCAACGAGTACAGAAAGTACATCGAGAAGGACGCGGCTCTCGAAAGACGCTTCCAGCCCGTCACCGTGAACGAGCCGACTATCGACGAGACTGTCGAGCTGCTGCGCGGCATCAAGGGCTACTACGAACAGCATCACAAGATCACGATAGACGCGGAGCTCATAAGACCCTGCGTTACGCTGTCCGAGCGCTATATCACAGACAGATACCTGCCCGACAAGGCGATAGACCTGCTGGACGAGGCCTCCGCCTGCGCGAGCATAAGGAGCGCCGAGCTGACGGCTTACGAAAAGTGCCTCAAAAAAGCAAAGGAGCTCGAAGTGCGCGAGTCCGAGCTTGCCGGAGCGAAAGAGCCCGACTACGAAAAGCTGGCCGAGGTCAAGACCGAAAAGGCCAAGAACGACGCGGAGCTTGAACGCCTCAAACCCCTCGCGGAAAAAGTAAAGCTCACCGCGGCGGACCTCTCCACAGTCATCGAGATGTGGACGGGAATACCCGCGAAGAAAATAATGGAGACCGAGTTCAGGAAGATCTCCGGGCTCGAGGCTACTCTGAAATCCAAGATAATCGGACAGGACGAGGCGTGCGAAAAGGTCGCGAAGGCTGTCAAGCGCTCCCGCGTGAACCTTACGACCAAGCGCAGACCCGCTTCCTTCATCTTCGTCGGCCCCACCGGAGTCGGCAAGACCCAGCTCGTCAAGGTGCTGTCCGAGGAGCTTTTCAGCGGAGTAGAGCCTCTTATCAGACTCGATATGTCCGAATATATGGAGAAGCACAGCGTATCCAAAATAATCGGCTCGCCTCCCGGATATGTGGGCTTCGACGATGCGGGACAGCTCACCGAGAAGGTTCGCCGCAGACCCTACTCCGTCATTCTCTTCGACGAGATCGAAAAGGCTCACCCGGACGTTATGAACATTCTGCTCCAGATACTCGACGAAGGCAGGATAAGCGATTCGCACGGCAAGAAGGTAAACTTCGAGAACACGCTGATATGCATGACCTCGAACGCGGGCTCGTCCTCCGGTGAGTCGGGAATGGGCTTCGGAAAGACGACCGGCGACCTCTCGAAAGAAAAGGCGATGAAGGCGCTGAAAGAATTCCTGCGCCCTGAGTTCCTCGGCAGAGTGGATGAAGTCGTTGTGTTCTCGCCGCTTACGAAGGAGAACTACGCCGATATCGCGAAGCTCCAGCTCGACGATACCGTGAAGGCTCTCGCGGAGAACGGTACGACCCTGAACATCGACGCATCGGCGTATAAATATATCGCCGAAAAGGCTCACGGCGGCAAGTACGGCGGACGCGACATCCTCCGCGTCATACGCGAGGAAGTCGAGGACCCGATAGCCGAGCTGCTGATAAGGACGGACTCGCCCTCCGGCAGAACGATAGAGCTTTCCGCGAACGACAGCGGCATCATCGTGCAGGATCAGAAGACCGCTCCGGAGAAGTCCGGCACTACGACGGATATCCCCGTCAGCGATGATGAGAAAAATGATCGGTAATAACACCGCAGCGCGGAGGAATATAATACTATGAAGACCGCGATAATAACCGGCGGCACCGGGGCTATCGGCTCCGCGCTGGTCGGGGAATTTGCGAAGGACTGCACCGTCGTGTTCACATACCGCGCTGACGGAGATACGGCGGCGCAGCTCCGGGACAGATACGGCGCCGTGCCGGTGAAGTGCGACTTCACACAGCCGGACGCTCTGCGCGCCCTCGCGCCCTACACGGGAGACTGCTCCCTGCTGATAAACAACGCGGGCATCTCGCAGATAAAGCTGTTCGGCGACACCACGGACGAAGACTGGGCAGCTATGACGGCTGTTAACTACACCTCCCCCGCCCTGCTTACCCGTGAGGTCACCCGGGGCATGATACGCAGACATTCAGGCTGCGTTATAAACATCTCCTCGGTGTGGGGAGTTCACGGAGCCTCCTGCGAAGTCGCGTACTCGGCGGCAAAGGCGGGGCTTATCGGCTTCACGAAAGCCCTCGCAAAAGAGCTCGGACCCTCGGGCATACGCGTCAACTGCATCGCTCCGGGCGTTATTGACAGCCCCATGAACGGACATCTGAACGCCGACGAGATGCGGGAGCTCATCGACTCCACGCCACTCATGCGCCTCGGAAAACCTGAGGAAGTCGCGCACGCCGCACGCTTCTTCGAGCAGAACTCCTTCACCACCGGGCAGATCCTCGGCGTCGACGGTGGATTCGGGCAGTGAACAGTTAACAGTGAACAGTTGTTGTGTCGCCCGCGGCGACGGATCTGAAACTGACGAGACCCGGAAATATCTTCCGCATTTGTACAATTCATCAAAAGGATAAAATCACTGTTCACTTTGTCACAATTCAGATAAGCGGCGAAGCCGCAGCCATAATTCTGCATTCTGCATTTTGCATTTTTAAAGGGTGGGAAGTAAAAAATGGAAATATCGGCCGGCGAAATGAACGCCACACTCAATTCATATCTGATAACAAACGAAAAAAGTATCTCTCCTGTGCTCGGTATGATAAAAAAGAACACAAAGAATTACATGAAAGCTTCCAGCGAGTTCGTGTACGTCACAGTGACTACGCTCGACCGGATAATACTGTATCATTTCGACGAGTATTCGAGCTACTGCGAATATTTCACCTTCGATACACTGATAATGGGCGACCTGCAAAGATCGGCGAGCGGTATGTATTCCATAGAGCTCAGCTTCCTGACCGAGAAGGGTACCCGCACTGTCAATATGAGCGTACCCGCAAAGGTACAGGGCAGAGACTTCCCCAATCAGGGAATGAACGCCGAATTCATGTATCAGTTTCTCGACAGCAAAATGTGAGGAGTTGTTTTTTTGGATAAATTCACGGAACTGCGCGCACAATACGATACGTTCATCTACCACGGTTATACGGTGACGGACGAGGGCTTCTCGTTCAGGTTCACTATCGGAGAGTTCGAGTTCGCACCCGAATGGAAATGGAACGGGCTAAAAATACCCGCCGATATGGACAGAGAGCTGATAGATTACGTCATATTCTCTATCGGAATGACCGAGCTCGTCAGCTACTGGAAATGCGCCTGCCCGCCGCGTGTCATCGTGAAGTGCGGCGCTCTCGACGATGAACGGATATTGTGGTGGAAAAAGCTTTACTGGGGCGGCCTCGGGGAGTTCTTCTACCGCAACGGCATTGAAACTGACTTTGACGGCTTCATGACGATAGAAGCGGAGAATACGGCTGTGCGGAGCTTCACAGACCCGTACAGGGGCGAACGAAAAGGCGCTCTCATACCCGTCGGCGGCGGCAAGGACAGCATCGTGACTCTCGAGCTGCTGAAAGGCATGAAAGCCGACAATCTCTGCTACATCATAAACCCGCGCAGGACTACGCTTGACTGCGCGCATACAGCAGGCTACTCCGACGACCGCATCGTCGGGCTGAAACGCTCGATACACCCGGAGCTGCTCGCACGCAACGCCGCGGGCTGGCTCAACGGACACACGCCGTTCTCCGCGATAGTCGCGTTCTCGTCGTATCTCGCCGCTCTTATCACCGGAAAGAAATACATCGCCCTCTCAAACGAGAGCAGCGCCAATGAGGGCAACGTGAGCGGAACGAACGTCAACCACCAGTACAGCAAGAGCACAGCCTTCGAGCGGGATTTCCGGGAATACTGCGAAAAGTGGCTCACCGTGCCGCCGGAGTATTTCAGCCTGCTGAGACCGTGGAGCGAATGGCAGATAGCAAAGCGCTTCGTCACCTACCCGGAGTACCTGCCCGTGTTCAGGAGCTGCAATCTCGGCTCAAAGACGGACTCGTGGTGCGGGAAATGCGCGAAGTGCCTGTACGTTTACATCATGCTGGCGGCGTTCCTCGACGACGCGGAGCTGATAAAGATATTCGGCGCGGATATGCTTGACAGCGCGGAATTTGAGAGCCTGTTCAACGGGCTGGTCTACGCGGACTTCGACAAACCCTTCGAGTGCGTGGGAACGCGCGCGGAGATACGGCTCGCGCTGTACAACGCCTACAAGCGCAGAGAGGGCGGAAAAATACCGCTCCTGCTGCGAAACTATATCAAGGAGGAACCCGATGAGCCGGAGGGACTTGACGACCACTTCGACACGGACAATTTCGTGCCGCCGGAGCTCATCGGACTGCTGAAATGAACCTGCTTTACGAAAGACTGCGCGCTTTCTTCGACGGGAAGAACGTGCTGATACTCGGCTTCGGACGCGAGGGCAGATCGACTCTGCGTCTGCTGAAGGAGCTCGGGAACTGTAAGATCACAATAGCCGACAGAAAAGACGTTTCCTGCCCGGAGACCGAGGGCATCGCTGTCATCTCGGGCGAGAACTATCTCGACCGCATCGGGGATTTCGACATTATCATGAAAGCCCCCGGGATAGCGCTGTTCGACAGCGTTTCCGACGAAACCAAAGCGAAGGTGACCGGTCAGACCGACCTGCTGCTGCGCTTCCGGACGAACACAGTCATCGGCATAACGGGGACCAAAGGCAAATCGACTGTGTCGAGCCTTATATTCCATATCCTCACACACTGCGGAAAGAACGCGGTGCTTATCGGAAATATCGGAGTCCCGCCCCTCGACTGCATAAACGATCTTACGGACGACACTTTCATCGTCTGCGAGATGAGCTGCCACCAGCTCGAATACGTTCAGGCTTCGCCGGACATCGCGGTCTATCTCAACCTGTTCGAGGAGCACCTTGACCACTACACCGGATTTGACGCGTACAGAAAAGCTAAGGAGAACATCTACCGCTTCCAGAAGCCCGGAGACACGCTGATAATAAACAAGGACATCGCGCCCGCGGACACCGCCGCGAAAGTTGTGACAGCCTCGCTCACGGAAAGAGCCGATATCTGCGTGAACGGCGGCAGAGCGGAGATACTCGGAGTGACCTACGACACGCCCACGCGCCTTATCGGCAGGCACAACCTCTACAACATCGGGATAGCCATGTACGCCGCGAGCCTCTGCGGCTGTGACCCGAATGAAGCTGCCCGCGACATTTATTCCTTCGACCCGCTGCACCACCGCCTTGAAAACATCGGCACGGTGAACGGCGCAGAGTATATCAACGACAGCATAAGCACCTGCCCGAGCACGGCGATAGCGGCTGTGAGAGCCTTCGACAAAGTCGACACTGTCATCATCGGCGGCATGGACAGGGGCATCGACTATACTGAGCTTATCGACTTTCTGAACGCCTCGGACATTGAGAACGTGATACTGCTTCCGGACAGCGGACACAAGATAATGCCGCGTCTTGACGGCTCAAAGCGCACGCTTTACAGAGCCGCCGACCTCGCGGACGCGGTCACATTCGCGAAGAAAGTCACGAAAGTGCGCTGTGTCCTCTCCCCCGCCGCCGCGAGCTACGGCTTCTACAAGAACTTCGAGGAACGAGGAGAACACTTCCGAGGATTAGTTAACAGTTAACAGTTTAGGATCAGTTAACAGTTAACAGTGTACAGTTAACTGTAAACTCAAAATGTAAACTCATCATGTCATTGTATGTCCCGAAGTAATGAGATATAATGATATCGTAGAACGGTATGGGTACGCCCGTGCCGTTCTTTATTTTACGGTAACGGGAGGTGATGATATGCCCGCGGCAAGACAGAAGAAGGTCGCCGACAAGCAGGAGATACTTGAATTCCTCACGGGTGTGATGAGGAATACCGAGCTCTCGGAAAAGGAACGGCTCGCCGCGTCGTTCAAGCTGGGACGGTACCTCGGACTGGAGATCGGGGATACCGACACGGGCGACGTGCCGAGGGTGGTGATCTATGACGGAACAGACAAGAATAAACTTCCTTGAGCTGATAGCGCCCTCGTTTTACAGCGTCCACCGCGATATCGGGGAGAACGCGCATACCCACTACGCGCTCTGCGGCGGACGCGGGAGCTGCAAGTCGTCCTTCGCGAGCCTTGAGCTCGTGCGCGGCATCATGGCGGACAAAAACGCCAACGCCGCCGCCATTCGCAAGATCGGGAAGAACCTGCGCGAGAGCGTTTTCGAGCAGCTCCTGTGGGCAATAGACAGGCTCGGCGCCTCCGACCTCTGGGACAGTCGGGTGAGCATTCCGGAGCTTGTTTACAGACCTACGGGTCAGAAGATCATTTTCAAGGGCGCCGACGACCCGAGGAAGTTCAAGTCCGTCAAGGTATCACAAGGTTATGTCAAGTACATCTGGTTCGAGGAGGCCGACGAGTTCACGCCCGAAGAGATAGACGTGATAAATCAGTCGCTCCTGCGCGGCGACGGGCATTTCGTCTGTCTCTACACCTACAACCCGCCGAGATCAGCAGCCGCGGGGATCAATTTCGAGTTCTCGAAGCCCCGCTCCGACAGGCTCCTGCACCGGAGCGACTACCGGGACGTTCCGCCGGAATGGCTCGGACGGGCATTCCTCGCCGAAGCCGAATACCTCCGGAAGTCCGACCCCACCCGCTACGCGAACGAATATCTCGGCGAGATGACTGGCACGGGAGCCGAGGTATTCACGAACGTGAAGCTCGAAGCGATAAGCGATGACCTGATCGCATCGTTCGCCCATACTTACAGGGGCGTAGACTGGGGCTACGGCGCAGACCCGTTCGTGTACATCGGGACGGCTCTCGAAAACTCCGGG